>JAGQPK010000355.1 GCA_020426755.1 Planctomycetales bacterium | reverse complement strand
CAGTCCCGACACGACGTTGTAGAGCTGCGTCTCGCGAGTGAACAACAACGCCGCCTCTTCATCACCATTGGCCGCCTGTTGAACGAAGTCAAAATCGGCTGTCGTGACGTTGTGTGCGCCGAACGCCTCTAGCACGCGCCGCTCGGCCAATTCCACGCCAGCGGCGTCTCGCGCGAACACTCCTTGAGACAACAACTCGGCAATGAAAGTCGACGTCGGCGTGATCGTTTCGTAGTTGGCCGGTGCACGACTATTAAAATCGATCGGGCGATTTACCGACGTGTCGATGCCTCCCATCGACACCCATTGCCCTTCGTCGATGTCGAAAGCACCATTGCCGTTGACGTCGGTGACGTCCATTCCAAGAATCAAAGTACGGCCATCGTCTGCTGTTTCCGCTGTCGGCTCCCCTTCGTCGAGTACACCGTTGAAGTTCATGTCGACGAAGATCGTCCTGCCGGCCGCAGGACCGAACCAACTGCTTACGGCCCGCGCCGCGCCGTTGTATATGTCGGACGCACTCCCCAAGCTGGACGTGTTAATACTAGCGACCTGTTTATCCCACCATTCCTTCGCCGCATCGTCCCAAGTATCGATCGCGTTGAGTGTTCCCTCGGCAGTGATGTCGCGAGTGTTGAAGCCAAACGCCGGGATCTCGATGTGGAAGGTCTGTAGATCGAGGTTTACATTCTCACCGATCCAGTCGACGATTGAGGTTAGCCCAACTCCAATGTCCTGGAAGAAATTGAACTTGTAGAGCGGGCCAAGGTAATCGAGCATCATGTCCTTGGCGATTGAGCTGACCATCCGCCTCAGAAACCGCCACTCATCTTGCTCATAGTCGCCGACGACCGCGTGGGCATCAAAAGCGATACAAGTTGTGTCCTGGCCGACACCGCAGGGATAGTGGTCAATGAGAAACTTCACGGCCTTTATCGGGATGTCGGCGGCGAAGTTGAATGGCGGTGGAATGTAATTAGCAAGAAAGTCGAGCGAATTGCCGAGAGCCTTCGCACTCAGCGCGATGTTCCCAACCACCTGCGCCACCTCCAGGAACACTCTACCCAGGCCCACTAGATCATTAGTCGGGGATCCCAGTGAATTCACGTGGTTGTCGATGCTCGACTGAATCTGCGCGGATTCAGCAACCGAAAGCACCTCGTTGTCCGCGATGCTTACCGAGGCGAAGTGATACAGCGGATTGACGGCCAACTGCGCTCCAACCGGATTCTTCAGACGCACCTCAAACCGCTCGATGTCTTCGCTCGTCGTATCATCGTTGATGATGATGTCGAACTGGCGTTTGGTTTCGCCGGGTGCAAACTTCAGCGAGGACACGGTCGGAATGTAGTCGGCACCGTATACCGCCGTTCCGTTCCTAAACTCGAGATCGACTCTCACCATTTGACTCACGGCCCGCGTCAACTCGACCTGCATCGTCACCAGATTGACGCCTTCACGTGTTGTAACCCGTTGTACGGTCCAGAACAGACGTTGCGGCTCGTCATTGTCGCGAATCGTCGTTTCCAACACCGACTTACCGCGCAGTTGTCCTGACGTCGGTGTCTGCGGATAAATGCGAATCGTCTCGTCGCCTTCGTATAGATCGTCATCGATCAACTCAACGTCGATTGAAGCTTTCGTCGCACCGGCCGGGATGATGATTGACAGTGGCGTTTGATAGTCGGCATCACGTCCAGCCGTGCCGCGATACTGCAAGGGTATCGTCACAGCTTTGTTTGTCGGCGCCGACAGCCGCGCCGTCACCTGGAACTTTTCATCACTTTCCAGCGCAGTGTAAGCGACTTGCTCCAGTGTGATGAAAGGGTCGTCATCTTGAATGGTGACTTGCGTCTGCGGGATGTCGCCCAAAGCGACACCTTCGACGTCTTCGACACTGAGAAACAACTCAACGGTTGGTCGATTCGCCAGATCATCCGGGAAGGTAAGCACCAAGTCTTGCGAAAGTTCACCCGGTGCAAACGTGAGCTCCGTCGCGGAGATCGTGAAATCGCGGCCATCCTCTGCTAGTCCCTTAAGCGTGATCGGTACCGTCACGGTGGTGCTCACCGGAAGTGACAACGTGACGGGTAGTGTCAGGCTGGGATCACCTTCGAAAACGGTGTGGCGAAGCTGATCGAAGGAGACCCGTGACACGTCGTTGTCAAGAATATCGGTGACGACGGTACTCGAAACACCGATTACGGCGTTACCGCTCGGAGTACCCAACTCGACAACGAAGTTCTCGACCTCTTCGTCAATCAGATCGTCGACGACGTTCACACGGAGCGTCGTCTCGAGCGAACCGGGCAAGAAGATCAATTCGCCGTCCAACAAGTGATAGTCGACACCGCTGGTCGCCGTGCCGCTAACGGAATACGGCACCGAGATCGTCTCAGCCGAGAGCAGCGACAGCCGGGCATTCAAGTACAACTCGGCCACCGCTTCGGATGTGATGCGGTAGGCTGAGTCGAGTTCTACAACAGGCGCATCGTTTTGCAAAATGGTGACAGCGGCCGTCGTCGAGCGGCCAATCGTCGTCGACAACACGGCCCCCGTCGGTGCTTCCATCGACACGACGGCGGTCTCGGCGGCTTCCGTCAGCTTGTCGTCGACAATCTGCAGCAGCACGTGGCCCGTCGTTTGGCCAGCCTGAATCATAATCGATGTGTTTTCGACGTCGAAGTCGTCCCCGAACGTCGCGCCACCACTGAAGCTGAGCGGCACGATCACGTCGCGACCGGCTGCGACCGAGAGCGAACCTTGCAGCAAGACCGCTCCCGCCGACTCGTCGAAGAATCCACCGAGCGTGGAAAAATAGACTTCCGGTAGCTCGTCGTTGTCAGCAATCGTAATCGTCTGTTGTGGTACCGCTCCGGCGGCCACGCCGGCGACACCGCCAATCGAAACGATCATTGTCTCCAGTGCTTCACTCAGATGGTCGTCCACAATGGAAATCGTCGCCGTACCGGTCGCTTGTCCGGGCTCAATCACGATGTCCGTCGCTACGTAGTCGCTCTCATTAACCGTACCACTGATGCGCAACGGTATCGTGAAGGTTTGATCAAACGGCAGCCCATTGTCTCGCACCACCGTGACGACGATGTCGCCCGCATCTTCATCAACCTGCAAAGACGCTTGGCTGAACGACACGGGCACTCCCACTGCTACCCGAGTCGTCGCGCTGCTGGTCAGCCCATCGCTATCGGTCACGCTGAGCATCACATCGTAAAGTCCGTCAGCTGGATAGGTGTAGCTGGTCGTCGCCAGTGACACACCACTGTCGCTCGCGCCATTGCCGTACAGCCAAGCGTACGTGAGCGTATCGCTGGCCCCATCAACCACGGTCGCACCTAACTGAACCGCATTGCCCGAGGCGACCGTGAATAGCGCGGGCAGTTCCATGATCACGGGCGGCGCGTTGGCAATATCGACGGCTTGCGAGAACACTTGGCCGTGATTGCCGTCCTCATCGATTAGCGAAACGGCGATCGCGGACTGGCTACCACCGGTCTGATAGGTATGAGAGTATGCGCCGGACTCGCTGATGATCTGCTGATTCCCGTCGCCCCAATCGAGAATCCCCAGGGCCGAATCTTCGCCGGGATCGACAATTGACAAGTCCACGACGAACTCTGCTGCTTCAATGGGACCGTTGTCGTAAGCGAGCGACACGGTCGGCGCAACATTGGCAACGACGACCGTCGTCGTTGCTTCGGCGATGCCGCCATAGGAGTCGATCGCCAATAGACGTACGCCGTAGGTACCATCGTCAGGAAACGCGTAGCCAACTTCTTCGCCGCGCAAGAGTTCGCCCGTACCAAAGTCCCAAACAAAGGTCAACGCTTCGTCATCTCCGTCGGGATCGGTCGACCCGGCGGCAGAAAACAGGACGGGAACACCTTCGAATCTGGCGCTAGCAGCCGTAATGACGGCCAAGTCCGCGACGGGATTCGTATTCAATACGTTCACTTGCCGCACGGCAGTCGCTGCTGCAGTGCTGTCGTTCTCACGATCCGCGTCGTTGTCGGCAGCGTCGACCGTCAACACGTATTCACCGACGCCATAGGAATCGAAGTTGAACGAATCGAGCGCAACGTTTTCGGTGTACGAACGAGTGAAGATCGGCGAGCCGTTGCGCGTCACGGTCACCGTGGTTGTGCTCCCCGAGGGATCATCGACGGACCAGGTGAACTCTTGCGTATCGACGGCCAACTCATCACCGACCGAGCCGCCAAGCGTAACGGTGGGTGCCTCCGTGTCGTCATCCGTGATCGTAACCGATCGCGTGGCGGGACTCGTTTGGTGCGTGCCGTCGTTCGCTGTGACGCTGATCTTGAACGTCTGTGGGAAGGTACCGAGCAGATCCGCGGATGTTATCTGCAGGCTGCCGTTGGCGCTGCTGGAAGTTGCAATTGTCGTGTTGTTCCGCGTCAACACCGATTGCACTGTGAGGTTGTCATTGTCCGCATCCGATGTGGTCCAACTGTATGACAACGGCAAGTCAGCATCGGTCCTTGTGCCGGTCGGACCGGACAGCGACGACACTTTGGGATTGTGGTTCGCGATGATCCGCACGTTGTCGATGAACCAATTGTCGGTAAATGCCCCCAACCCTCCCCAGTCCGAACTCGTGTAATCGATCTCCAACACGAAGTCACGATGGAGTGCAGCCTGAGGCAAATCAATCCGAACCGTGGTGAACGAATTGCTAGGATAATTCGCTGGAAACAGTTCGCCGATCCGTTCACCATAGCCCGAATTCGGGCTGAAGAAGGGGTTGCCGCTTTTCTTGTAGTCAATTCCTAACGTGTCGTTGCTTTCCGGAGGGTCAGCGTTGCCACCGGGCTCGACGGCGAACGTAACGTAACCGGAATCATAACCACTTAGATTCGCCGGGAAGAACACGAATTCCCCGTAGCCATTTCGGTCTGCGATCAGCTTCAACGCGTAGCTGCCGGGCGCATTGATCGGGCCACCACTCGTATTCTCTAATCTGACACTATCAGGAAAGCCGCTGTAGCTGGGCGGCTCAAAATTCGCGCTGAGCACCGTCTTGGCCAACATCTCGCGTGCTTCGAGCTGCTCGAAATCCCAAGCGGCGGTGAGCCTGCGACTGGCCGTCGAGACACCACGTTTGCGCGGGGTCAGGGATTTGCGGAATCGAGAGCGAAGCATGTGGAGGTTCCTCAATTGACACGTCAAATGGCGAGGACACTGCCCAGGCGCACTGGCCAGGCGTGTTAGTTCCCGCGAAGATATCGAGCGAACTGACGACGTTCACCACGCTGAGCGCGTTGAGCGACGTTCGCCGGAAGAGACAAAGATGCGAACGACGACTTGGATGTGTCGCGCGAAATTGAGAAAAATCCTGGCTATAATGGCGACACATTTGGATTTTCCTCGCATCTAATGCATTGGCACTCTCAGTGAGCAGCGAAACGCCCTGCGAATTGTCCGACTTAATCCTGCGTGCCAAGCAAGGCTGCTCGGCATCGCTGGGGCAGTTGCTGGAGATGTATCGGAGTTATCTCCGGTTGATTTCGTCATTCCAGATGAGCCGCCAAATGTTAGAGAAGTTCTCGCCGTCAGATATTGTGCAGGGCACGTTCCTGCAAGCACATCGGCGGTTTACTGAGTTCCAGGGAGGTACTGAGCGAGAATTGATCGCGTGGCTACGGAAGATTCTCGCCTCACACATGGCTATGGAAATTCGCAAATACACCGCCCGCGCTCGCGACGTTCGCATCGAGCGACGATTGCAGCAACAGCTAGATCAATCATCACTCGTGCTGGCCGGCGTGTTCTCTGCAAAAACTGAATCGCCCAGCCAAACTGCGTCTCGACGGGAACGCGCCGTCATTCTCGCCAACGCGTTGTCACAACTGC
>JAGQPK010000354.1 GCA_020426755.1 Planctomycetales bacterium | reverse complement strand
TAGTAGCGCGAGAAGTTGCGTGAGTCCGACAAGTTCCGATCGCTGGGCACTGAGCTCAACTCGAACACGTGCGACTTCATGATCGTGCGAATCAGATGCTTAATGTCGTAATCGTGCGCACGAAATTCAGCAGCCAGGAAGTCGAGTAACGGTTGGTTCGAGGCGGGATTGGTGGCCCGCATGTCGTCGACTGGATCGACGATCCCCTGCCCCATCAGCTCCGCCCAGATCCGATTGGCCATGACCTGGGCGAAGAACGGGTTCGTATCCGCCGTCATCCAATTGACCAGGACTTCGCGCGGGTCCACCTCGGCGTCAATCGTCAGTGGGCTGCCGAGTAGTGCTTTGGGCTCGACTGCCGCCCCCGTACGTCCATGTTCGAGCTTACCGGAAGCGGCCGTGTAGATCAGTTCCTCGGTCCCGGAGATCGGTGGCGACAATCCACCGCGATGCCCGACGCGCGCAAAGAACGCGGCGAAACCAAAGAAGTCGTCCTGACTCCACACTTCAAACGGATGATGGTGACACTTGGCGCATTCTAGCCGTACACCTAGGAAGAGCTGGCTGACGGACGCTCCGATCTCCACGGTCTGCGGCCGATCGCGAAACATGACGGTTGCGCCATTGCGAAAGGTGCTGCCGCGGGCCGTCAACAACTCACGCACCATTTCGTCGTACGGTTGGTTTTCACGAAACGCATCCCGCAGCCAGGCGTCCATCATCCAGACGGCCTTCATGCCGACACGATAGGGGTTCGGCCGCAGCAAATCGGCCCACTTGTTGGCCCAAAAATCCGCGTACTCGGGGCGATCCAGCAGTTCGTCAACGAGCTGTGACCGCTTGTTGTCACGCGTATCAGCGAGAAATCCGCGTGCCTCGTCCGCCGTGGGCAAGCGTCCGATCGCGCGCACATAAGCGCGTCGCAGAAACACGGCGTCGCTGGCGGTCGCCGAGGGCAACATGCCCAGCAGCCGCAATTTGTCCCACACCCGTTCGTCGATTTCGTTGTGAACCGGCAGCGCCGCATAATGGCTCTCGGGAACTTCGCCAGGCAACGGGATCGTCACGGCGCACACGGCAATGTTATTCATGTACCGCGCCATCAGCGCCGTTTCGCCAGGCAATGTCCCGGCCTTGATGGCACCGTCGGCATCGATGGCGGCGACGGTTTGATCATTGGACTGAAACGCGGCCGCGTCCGTCACGTTGCGACGCGTTCCGTCGGAGTAGTCTGCCCACACCTGGAGCTTGGCGTGGTCGCCGGCGGCCAGACTCAATTGGGTAGGCTCCACCTGCACGGTTTGCAAGCGTGGTGCATCCGGCGGAGTTGCGGGTGTGCCGGCAGCAATCCAGGCGCTAAGCAATCGATAGGCCTTACTGTCCGGATCGAAACGCACTCCGCCGCCATGCGGCAACTGGCCCGTGGCTTTGCGCAATAGCAAACTCGTTTCCGGAGCAGACGGAAACACACGCCGACCACGGGCTTCACGAGCAATCGCTTGGTAGTCAAATTCGGAATCGAACCCGAGCAGTGATAGGGCAAAGCCATTCTGGCCGCGGGACTTGCCGTGACAAGGTCCAGAGTTACATCCGTAACGCGTTAACAGCGGCTGCACGTCGTTATCAAAGCTCAACGGCTGCTGGCCGCGCACATCAAATGGGTTCGGCTCGTCCACCGACGACTCAGCCCCCGCCGCGATGCCGGTTTGCAACCAGATCGCGATGACGCACCACAGCCACTTGGTGGCGGCCCACTTCCGCCGTTCGGTCCATCGATTGATGGCCGAAGATCGTCGGGAATCGCAATCGGAGTGGCGCGTGGCGAGCTTCATGCAAAACCTTTGTGAACCGTTTTCTAGGCTGAGCGATCGCTGACAACAATATGTCTCAGCGAGATCGATCAGCGCTACGTCAATTCGATTGACGGACCCCCGTGGGACTTTTCAACAGGTGCGGTCGCGGGACGGTGGGCGGTGCCGAGGACTCCTTTTCGTCAATCCAATCGTAATAGTCGACCATCTTGAGTTCGGACGCGGCGCCCCGATCAAGGTAACACGTAACGTCGCGGTGCAACTGGAGCGAACTGGCCGTGTTCATGCTGGTCACGGGGCCTTCGATGGCACCGGCCACCGCCGCCGCTTTGCCACTACCGGAAGCAACCAGCAGAATTGAGCGAGCTTCCAGGATCGTGCCGACGCCCATCGTGACGGCGTAGATCGGCACATCTTCGGGCCGGCTGAAGAATCGCGCATTGTCCTGGATGGTTTGCTTCGCCAATGTCTTCAAGCGGGTGCGTGACCCGAGCGAACTCGATGGCTCGTTGAAAGCAATGTGACCGTCCGACCCGATTCCCAGCACCTGTAAATCGATTCCGCCACAGTCCACAATGCGTTGCTCGTACCACACGCAAAAAGCATCGTAGTTGTCGGTGGTTCCCGACGGGATGTGAATGTTCTGCCGAGCGATATTGATGTGCTGAAACAGGTGCTCGTGCATGAAATAGTGATAGCTCTGTGGATTGCTGGGAGTCAGCCCCACATACTCGTCCAAGTTGAAGGTGGTTACCTTCGAAAAGTCGAGACCCTCGTCGCGGTGCATGCGAACCAGCTCTCGATAGATTCCCAGCGGCGTACTGCCGGTTGC
The DNA here is from genome assembly GCA_020426755.1 of Planctomycetales bacterium. Classification (GTDB taxonomy): domain Bacteria; phylum Planctomycetota; class Planctomycetia; order Pirellulales; family Pirellulaceae; genus JAGQPK01. Next base: position 3,257 of record JAGQPK010000354.1, on the reverse strand, counting down.
CAAGCCCAGGACGGCATTCGGTTTGGAGTTGAGCAGTCGGGCCACGTCCCTGGCAGCCGCTCGGCTGATCTCTTCATAATCGTCGCGAATGATGACTCGCATCGGTACTTCAGTGCTCCAGATTCAGTCGCAGTGAGGGAGGTTGGCCGCCAACCCTGCAGGGTCGGCGGCGGGTAAAGGTGTCAATTAGTTGGCAGTCGCGGCATTGGCAGCCTTGAACATCAGGTCGGACGGATTGCCGCGTGACAACAAGTAGGCTAGCAAGTCCAGTAGCTCGTCTTCATTGAGTGGTTCGAGCAGTTTCTCGGGCATCAGGGAAGTCGGCGAAGGCGCCTGCTCAGCGATATCTGCTTTCGGCACCGTCGCAATCTGGTTGGCATCTTCAGGATTCGTTTGCACGGTCAAATCCTGTTCAGTTTCGCCGATGACACGACCGGTGATGACCTGACCGTTTGCGGTTTCAATCCGCATCGCGCGGTATTGATCGGACACGATACGGCTTGGCTGCACCACGGCATCGGCCAAATCTCGCACGCTAAAGCGTCCAGAGACGCCGGTTAAATCGGGTCCCGTCGCGCCGCCTCGGCCGTCGAAGCGATGGCAGACGACGCAGCGAGCTGCCGAGAAGGTGCGTTGACCGTTCTCGAAATTACGACCGCGCAGTTCCTTGCCTGCCAGTGACACGATTTCGTCAATCGTCCAGGAGTGGCCGGGCCCCGCCGGTTTAGGCAGCTCCTCAGGCTTGGGCGGCGGTGGAATAATGTCCGACGCCAGCGCCTCGCGCTCTTCAGCTGACATGTTTTCGAGCGCCTCTTTGCGCATGTTTTCGATAAAGCCTTCGTAGCTGGCCCCGCCACTGTGCGACTTGGCCGCGTTGAGCCAGGCGAAATACTGCTTACGCTCCTCGAGCGTCCAACCGTAGCGAACGTTCCGGAGTGCGAACGCGTAGTGGAGTTTTTGAATTTCAGGGTGGTTGCCCAGCATCTCGGAAATGGTTTTACCGTAACGCGGATTGCGGGCCAACAGATCCTGCATGCCCTCCTCTGGCGGCGCCGTCTCACGTTGCATCAATGCCAACGTCCGGTGCACGACACCCGGCGCGTTGAGATAGACGAGCACGTTGACGAGTTCCCGGTCGAGCGCTTCGCGTTCTTCCGGGAAGTGCGGCGAAAGCTGCGCGATGACGCCACTGGCAACTTCGTCGGAGGGCCGCCCCAGCCGAATAAACGCCAATGAATAGGCGCGCAGTAAATCGAGTCGCAACTCATCGGTGAGTCGGTCGTATTCGACCGCGCGCAACGATTGCACGATCGCCAACAGCATTTCGTTTCGCTGCGTTGCCTGATCGTCGCCCGCATACTGCTGGCTGCCGGCGTGCGCGATCGCGACGGCGCCCTGAATGCGGCGAATGGGATCGGGGTCAGCCAAAATGCGTGCCGCCCAGTTGTCGGGCTCCGACCAATCAAAAGCCTGGTTCTCGAGCGCAACGCGACCTGCATAGCGGAGAAAGCGATCGCCCTGATTGAGCACACTCCAAATCAGATCCACGTCAGCCGCCGGCTGGAGATCATCGAAACGTGGATGAGACATTTCAAGTTGATGACGTAGTGCGCGAGCTTCCGCCCCACCAGCGTCGTAACCATCGACGAGCTCAACCGCCTCATCACCGACGTAGGTGACGCGATACAGCGCCGATTGCGTGCCGCGACCGCCCACCGCAAAGTAGAGCGCTCCGTCCGGACCGACGGCCGCGTCGGTGAGCGGGAGTGCAACGCGCGAGACAAATTCTTCCTTGTCGCCGATGTACGTCGAACCGGTAGGCCGCAGGTGGACGGCGTAGATCGTGCCAAAAGTCCAATCGAGCAGATAGAGGGCACGCTGGTACTTCGCAGGGAACCGGGTCCCCGTACCGAATTCCACACCAGTCGGTGAACCGGGGCCGATGTCGATCACGGACGGCAGGCTATCGACGTAGTAGGCCGGCCATTTTCCGGTTCCGCTCCGCCAACCAAACTCACTTCCACTGGTGGCGTGCAACAGGCGTGTGGGGCGATACCAGGGCATGCCCAAATCCCACTCCATGTCCGCATCGTACGCGAACATCTCACCATCTGGATTGAACGCGAAATCGAATGTATTGCGGAAGCCGCTGCTGACGATCTCCCACTTGCTGCCGTCAGGGTTGGTACGGGCGATCCAACCGCCGGGTGCCATCCGACCGCGGGCGTGGCCGCGGGCGTCCCACTGACGCGGCAGTAACAGATCTTCGTCCCAATTTCGCAGCATGCGCGTCGCGTCAATCTTTTGCGGCGGATCGGTATGATTGCCGGCGACGACATACAGCGATTCGCCGTCCGGGCCCAAGCGAATCGAGTGCGGACCGTGTTCGCCACCACCTTTGACAATCAACAGCGGTTTGACTTGATCCAGCTCGCCATCGTCGTCCGAGTCCACCGCGCGGTAATAGCCATTTTCGCCGGCCCCGTTGATGGAAATGTAAAGACTGTCGAAGGCGAAGAGCATGCCTTGAGCACTCGTCACGGGCAAGTCCAACTTCTCAACGCGCGTCGGTTCTTCGCTGCCAACCGGCGATGGGGTGACTCGAAACAACCCCAGCTTTTGCTGATCGCTTACGATCAAACGACCTTGATCGTCGAATGCCATGCTGACCCACGATCCATGCGTTTCCTTGGGGACTTCGAACAATCGCTCGACTTGAAACCCTGGCAACACTTGAAACGCTTGCTTGTCACCGCTGCCGTCAGAAACGGACGTGACAACTTCCGGCATCTGTTCGACCCAGCGGCCCTCTGCTGCTTCCTCTGCCACATCTGCGACAGCCGATTGTGCTTGGGCTTGGGCGGTAGCGACGCCAAGCACGGTTAAGCTTAGCGCGAGAACTGCCGTGAGTTTTGCCGCGCAGCGGACGAAGCGATGCCGAGGAATATCAATTGAGTCGCACGGCTGACGCTGACATGAGTGTGTCAGTGATGAAGAACCATAAACGAACAGAGAGCGTCTTGAACTGCAGGTCACGCCGAGTTCCTCGCATTTGTCTTACGTTGATCGAGCGGTGGGATGTTTTTTGGGCGGCAGGCGGCCAGGTGGGCGACAACCGGATAGACACGGGGCATGTCCAATTGCCAGGGCCGATTGTAAAGCACAAAGCACGACAAGTCCAAGCGCCCTCGATGAGAGTGAACCGCTTCGCAACACACAAATCTGCTGTCATCGACGCGTCGCGCATTGTCTCCCCT
>JAGQPK010000353.1 GCA_020426755.1 Planctomycetales bacterium | reverse complement strand
AACGTCCGAGAGCTCGCCAATGTCATCGAACATGCCACGATCCTTTGCGACGCTCCGCCCATTACGCCAGCACACCTACCGCGTGACTTCGACGCTCGTCGGCTACGCAATGGCTCACTGAAGTTAGCCGGGCCGATGAGCCTGCGTGAAATGGAAATGCAAGCCATCTACGCTGCCATCGAACGCCATGACGGCAACAAAGCACGGGCCGCGGATGAATTGGGCATCAGTCTAAAGACGCTCTACAACAAGCTGAACAGTGCGGAGTCCGCGGAGAAAGCAGCCTAGCGGATCGCGAGACAGTTAGTGGAACAGCGTTAGCCGCGGTGTACGCTCGGAGCCGACTGCCGAGGCAAACCGACGCTAACGCGTTACGGCGAACAGTCCCGCAGGCCAGTGGCACGACCACGGGCCGCTAGTAAAGCGAGTTTGCTGCCGGTCCAGAAATCAACATTCAGAATTCAGAATTCGAAATTCAAAATTCCTCAATACTTCTCCCGCCCTCTGCAGGACCATTTCGCCTACTGGGGGCTTGTTCGCGCGGTGGCACGCGTTATCGTAGGAGAGAATCGTGGCGGTTCCGTTAGCTTCACAAAGCCCCTTCCTTCTTCGCAGCGAAAGCAATCTCAATGCGACGACTCTTGTGCCACACTGTTGTCACCTTCGTTTCCATTGCAGCTTTGACTGGCGGAATGCTATCGACAGTCAGTGCCGACAACTGGACGCGATTTCGCGGACCCAACGGTACGGGAATCGCCACGGACACCTTTCCAGCGACTTGGTCGGATTCCGATTTACTCTGGAAAGTAACGCTACCTGGCATTGGCCATTCGTCGCCAGTCGTTTGGGGTGACTCGATCTTTTTAATGAGTGCTGACGGGGATCAGGCGCAACAGTATCTACTAGGCATCGACGCACAGAACGGCTCATTACGTTGGCAGCAATCCCGTCCGTTGGAAAAGTACAAGATCCATCTTCGCAGCAGCTACGCGACCTCAACGCCCTGTGTCGATGAACAGCGAGTTTACGCCGTTTGGACGTCAACGACAGAACTCGTCATGATCGCCACCGATCACGCTGGCAACGTCCAATGGGAAACGCCACTAGGTCCGTACACTAGCCAACACGGCTTTGGGAATTCTCCGATGAGAATTGGTGATCTGGTCGTGATCGCGATTATCGAAGGCGCCGCTACCGAAGGTGATCCAAACTACCCGCGGACGGGTCGCGTGATGGCACTCGATGCCGGTAACGGTGAAGTACGGTGGACGACGCCGCGGATCGGACGCACGGCAGCGTATTCCGTGCCGTGCATTCTGGAGTCCGGCGATGGGCGTCAGCAACTGATCGGTTGCGATACAACGCACGGCATGTTCAGTCTCGATCCGCAAACGGGCCAGGAGAACTGGCATGTCGAAGCTTTCGACAAACGAACGGTCAGCTCCCCCGTGTTGGCCGGCGACATGATTTTCGGCAGCACCGGATCCGGAGGCGGTGGCAACTACGTCGCTGCCGTCCACTTAAATGACGACCGCCAGACAGCAGAGGTGGCCTACAAGATTACCAAGCAGGCCCCGTACGTACCCACGCTCGTCGTGCAAGATGGCCGTGCCTATCTGTGGTCGGACAAAGGCATCGTCACCTGCATCAATGTGGAAACGGGTGACGAGATCTGGCAACAACGGGTCGGTGGCAACTTTTCTGGATCGCCCGTCATCGCGGGCAAGCACATCTATTGCATTGATGAAGAGGGCACCGTCGTTGTGTTGGCCACGGGCGACAAATACGAGTTACTTGGAAAAATTCCGCTCGGCGAAGCTTCTCGAAGCACACCGGCAATCGCCAACGGCCGCATGTACCTACGCACCTACTCACATCTGATGGCAGTTGGTGGTTCCCAGCCGTGAGCGGTTGGGAATTCTGGATTGATGTCGGTGGAACCTTCACCGACTGCTTGGCAAGAGCACCTGACGGTCAACGACGAACGTTTAAGACGCTCAGTTCCGCTGCGCTGAAGGGGCGTATTGAGTCCCCCAGCACGACACGCACGATCTATGATTCGCGACGCTGCGAAGATCCAGTCGATTTTTGGAACGGCTGGACATTGCGGGCGTTCAACGCACAAGGTGACGCGGTAGGGGTGGCAATCGTCACGCAGTTCTCGCGCGACGAGGGAGCCTTACATCTCGCCAGCGAACTACCTGAAATGCCAACAGGTTGTCACACATACGAATTAACTAGCGAACTTGAATCGCCTCTTGTCGGCATACGTTATTTGCTGGGAGTGCCTCTCGACCAGCCCCTGCCGCCACTGACCGTTCGCCTGGGCACGACGCGCGGCACGAACGCGTTGCTCACGCGACGAGGCGGGCGGGTCGCCTGGATCACGACGGCAGGATTTGGCGATCTATTGCAGATTGGCTATCAAGCCCGTCCCGATCTGTTTGCACTCGATATCCGTCCCATTCAACCACTGTATGAATGCGCCATTGAGATCCAGGAGAGACTTGATGCAACCGGCGGCATCCTGCAGCCTCTCGATGAGGGCGAAGTCACCACAAAGCTCATCTCACTGCGGCAACAAGGCATCGAATCGATCGCGATCGGCTTCATGCATGCCTACCGCAATCCGGTTCATGAGCAGCGAGTGGCACAGATAGCGCGGACACTCGGCTTTCGCCACGTAAGCTGTTCGCACGAAACTGCGGCGTTGATCAAGTTGATTCCGCGTGGTGACACAACCGTGGCAGATGCGTATTTGAGCCCGGTACTGGAAAGTTACGTCCGACGACTCGTTGAGCAACTGGCACCCAATCCACCGGCAAATCTGCGATTCATGACCTCCGCCGGTGGCCTGGTTGCGGCCGAACAATTTCGCGGCAAAGACAGTGTGTTGTCAGGCCCCGCCGGCGGAGTCGTCGGTTTTGCGGGGGTGGCTCAAGCGGCCGGGTTCGCACGAGCGATCGGCTTCGACATGGGCGGCACAAGTACCGATGTCGCGCGATTCGATGGTCATTTTGAACGCGAATACGAAACGGAAAAGGCTGGCGTACGCCTGGTCACTCCCATGCTGGCGATCGAAACCGTGGCGGCTGGTGGCGGTTCGATCTGCAGCTTCGACGGCGTCAAACTGACCATCGGCCCTGATAGTGCCGGCGCGGATCCAGGCCCTGCTTGCTATGGTCGTGGCGGACCACTCACTGTGACCGATTTGAATGTCTACCTCCGACGCATCCCCGTCGATGCCTTTCCGTTCCCTCTGGATGAAGCGGCCGTCGCGCGGCGGCTGGCAACGCTTGCCCAGGAAGTGTCGGAACAGACGGGCGTATCACTCACTCCCACCGCGTTGGCCGAAGGCGGCCTCGAAATTGCCAACTCGAATATGGCTCAGGCCATTCGCACGATTTCAATTGCCAAAGGCAGTCGACCGCAAGACTATGTGCTAGTCGCCTTCGGTGGCGCTGCTCCGCAACACGCGTGTGCCGTCGCGAGACAATTGAGAATCCGACAAGTTTTGGACCATCCTGACGCCAGCTTACTCAGCGCGCTCGGCATCGGTATGGCAGACATCACGCGACATGCCGAACAAGGTGTATATCGAGTCTGGGATGATCTCGACAATCAAGCGTTGACCGCGATCTTCGCGCAGCTTGAAAATGAAGCAACGCAAGCTGTAGAGGACGCCGGAATTAACGCAGACCACGTCGAGACACGCCGCGTTTTGGAGATGCGGTTCCAAGGCACTGACTGGCCGTTAGCGATTCCGTGCGCGCCCGACCGAGACTTCCGTGCGGACTTCCATGCAGAACATCAGCGACTTTACGGCTACGATCAAGCGACACGTCCGGTCGAGGTCGTCGCAGCGCGCGTGGAGGCCATTGGCCGTTGCGGCTGGACGCTGCCGCGTTCGACAGCAACCACCGAGCGACCTGCCACACCGACCGACCAAGTCGCTGTCGTCTTCGATGGTCAAACGCATCCGACCGATCGCTACGATCGCGGTGATTTGGTGCCAGGCAGTACGCTCAGCGGCCCGGCGTTAATCGTGCACAAAATATCGACAACGGTCGTACCGCCGCACTGGAATGCCACTGTGTTGTCACAAGGTGAGCTCCTACTGACCGATCACGCCCCCAGCCAATGCATGCATTCGACAACCGACTTCGATCCGATCTTACTCGAGATCTTTCATGGTCGCTTTGACGCCATCGCACGGCAGATGGGCACGACGCTGCGGAATATTTCGACGAGCGTAAACGTCAAAGAGCGACTCGACTTCAGCTGCGCTGTGTTCACCAGTGCCGGAGAATTGGTTGTCAACGCGCCGCACATTCCCGTACATCTGGGCGCGATGAGTGAAACCGTAAAGTGCGTGCTCGCCGATCATCCGGATCTCGTTTCAGGCGATGCGCTAATCACCAACGATCCGTTCCGTGGTGGCTCTCACTTGCCCGACGTGACGGTTATCACACCCGTATTTGACTCGGCAGGCACCGAACTACGTTTTCTCGTGGCCAGCCGCGCTCATCATGCTGAGATTGGCGGCATCACTCCCGGCTCAATGCCACCGGACGCCACGTCACTTGTCGAAGAAGGCGTGCTGCTCCGTAGTTTCAAGTTAGTGGAGGCGGGCCAGCCGCAATGGGATGCACTGACGCATAAGTTGCGATCGGCCCGTTACCCGTCCCGCAACATTGACGCGAACCTGGCCGACGTGCGTGCTCAATTAGCCGCCAACCAACAAGGCGTGCGTGATCTACAACAACTTGAACAGGAACATACCTGGCCGGTTGTTGCTGCCTACATGGGATACATTCAGTCAGCAGCAGAGCACCAGACACGCAAAGCGTTGACGAACCTGGCCAAATCCAGCTACGAATTCCAAGATCATCTGGACGATGGCTCAGCGATTCGCGTCACGCTTGACGTGACCGATGACCGAACGCGCATCGATTTCACCGGTTCGGCGCCCGTGCATCCTCGCAACCTGAACGCCAATCGCGCCATCGTGACGGCTGCCGTGATGTATGTGTTGCGGTGTCTGGTAAATGAACCGATTCCACTCAATCAAGGCGTCTTGAATGCCATCGACCTGGTCGTGCCGCCTGGCCTGCTCAATCCACCCGCTGGTCAGTCGGCCGAGACTAGCCCGGCCGTTGCGGGTGGCAATGTGGAGACATCGCAACGGATCGTCGACACGTTGCTCGGTGCCCTACAGCTCGCTGCGGCCAGCCAAGGCACGATGAATAACTTTCTGTTTGGCGACGCCACGTTCGGGTACTACGAGACGATCTGTGGAGGCGCCGGAGCGACCTCACATGCTGACGGAGCCAGCGCAGTTCACACGCACATGACGAACACTCGTTTGGCCGATCCCGAGGTGCTGGAAAATAAGTATCCGATTCGAGTTCACCAATTTGCGATCCGTGCGAACTCCGGCGGTGACGGCCAACATCGGGGCGGTGACGGCGTGGTGCGCGAATTCGAGTTCCTCGCACCGCTGGATGTCTCAATTCTGTCACAGCGCCGCGGGCCCTATCCGCCCTATGGTCTCGACGGCGGTCAAGCGGGCGCGGTGGGTGAGAACTGGCTGCTACCAACAGACCGCCCCGCGGAACGTCTACCGGGCTGCACGCAACTGCAGGTCCACGCCGGCGACCGCATCGTGATTAAAACTCCAGGTGGCGGTGGATTTGGGTCGCCGGGAGTCAATCCGACGAGTTGAATGTGCCACAGATGACACGGATCGCACAGATTCAACTCATATGTTGAGTGTTACTCAGCCGCGAAATCACGTCCGCTACGCGCTCCCCAGTAGATGCACACGGCGCCGACTGACATCAGTGCGGCACCAGCCAACAAAGGCAGGCGGGTGTTAATCATGAGCAAGGGGATGCCAAG
>JAGQPK010000352.1 GCA_020426755.1 Planctomycetales bacterium | reverse complement strand
GGACCTCGTAGCGAAGAACGACAAAGGGCCAACGGCCCGATAGATTGCAGCCAAAAAGTCGCAAATTGCCGGGCCGTTGGCCCTGAGGATGGCATCTCGCATGAAGTCTTCTTGATACCGACCTAGATTCAAGGGCTAACACATGTGTCACTAAAGATCGCTACGCTTACACTGTGCCTCACGTTTTGCACCCTGCCCCCAGTGCCAAGCTCGGCATCCATTGCAACGAGTGCCTATGTATTCGACAGTCTAAGCCCAGTCCGTGCTGGATGGGAGCTCTCATACGGAAATCCATCCGTAGACGCGAAAGGACTTCACATCAACAATTCGGGTGAGGGCAGTAACAATGATAATAAATACGATGGCGACGAACTCCTTCTCCAGTTGAACAGCGGTGTCGGCGATTTGGACATCCAGATCACGTTCACGCACCTGGAGCTAACTGCACCAGGCGGCGGGCAATCCAAGTTTGGCGTCATAGCTCAGCAAACTACCGGCGCGTACGGACAGGCATATTTTGACGCCACACCGGACTCCACAAGTAACGAGCTAGATCTCATCCAAGCGGTAATAGTTGATGGCGAGCGAGATATCGGCGGTATCCACGTAAATGGGCAGAGTGATAAGAAGTCTCAATTGACGCTGTCATACAACGTAACGAACCAACTCGTCACCACATCGTTTGTTGCCGACCTGGCCGATATCGAAGACGTGGCGATGTTAACGACAGATCTACCATCACACGACGACGTACCTCTTGACAAGATACGCATATACTTGACCGGACTCGTAGACGCCGGCGTGTCGCAGGAAATTACCATTTCGTCGATCGTAGTTTCAGGAACACACGCACTTGGTGACTTCAGCGATAACGGAACCTTCGACGCAACGGACGTTACGACGCTTCAATCGCTCCTCCAACTTCATCACGCCAAGGGCGATTTAAACGGGGATGGGACTGAGGACTTTTCCGACTTGAATTATTGGGTCCATGAACTCGCACGCTCGTACCTCGGCGACACCAACGTCGATGGCGAGTTCAACAGTGCCGACCTCATTAACGTGTTTCATGCAGGTGAGTACGAAGACGACATCGTCGGCAACTCCAATTGGTCAACCGGCGACTGGAACGGGGACGGCGAGTTCACAACCAGTGATCTTGTCGTCGCATTCCAAGACGGCGGCTACGAGCAGGGCCCAAGAGAAGCCGTTTCATTCGTTCCAGAACCAAACGGAATGTTCTGCCTGCTTGTTGGCGGTATCCTGACTCTAATTGCAAGGCGATTTCGCAACGACGATTTCCGCTTTCCAATTGAGGAACAATGGAATCGTCATTCAATAATCAGAAATCCTCAATCATCATTCCTCAATCAGATTCTTAACCGCGGCTTGCGCCCTTTGGCGAACTCATTCAACTACTCGGTCGATTTCTCGACGGGCGGCGTGTGCTTGGGATCTTCTGCCGATGCATCGGATTTGAATTCGGCTTGTTCCACCTTGGCTTTCTCATCGGGCGCTACAGCCGCCGCCGCGGTGGCCACTTCCGATGACTCGGTTGGCGGCGCCGCCGAAGCGTCGCCTGCTGGCACGTCGGCGCTAGCAATTGTCGATACGTCGGTGGTACCGTCTTCGATCGCACCGTCGCTGGATTCTTCCCGCAGCTTGTTCTGCAGCTTTTCATCCCAGACGGCTGATGTGCGAAACACATCGTCCTCGGGATGCATGTCCTTCTCTGGCGATTTCAACCGTCGCAATGAACTGGAACGGATGTTGTCACCGGCAAATCGAGTTCCCTCGTGAATCGAGCCGCGTTGAAATGGCCCAGCGCCCAGGACCCAACTTGCATGAGCGTCGCTGCGTCCGACGCAGGTACCAGATTGCAAAACGGGTTCACGCGTTTCGCGATGGTAAGCGAAGATCGCCACCTTGGCCGCAGCCGAGTCATCGGTGCGCCGCGCGAACGAGATGTCAGGGAGCGGTGGCAAGATTGGCACGGACGTGACTAGCGAAGCAGCCTGACTGATGCCCTGGCTGCCTGGCACGCCGAAGTTCATATCGTAAGCATCGCTGCCGAGCGCGCCGACTCGCGCCTCAACAACATATGTGGCCTCTTCCCGGTTGTCCTGGAGCAGACAGCCGGCGATCACCATCTGCTGCCGCAACGCGCTGATCACATAGTCTGCGCTTACTAAAGAAGTTGGCTTTATCTGACGCACGTAAGACGAATCCAAGAAGACGGTCTCGCCCGACAGCGGTTTGAAATCAACCTGCGCCACGGCACGATCAACTGCATCTGATAGCAGCAACTGTTCCGTCGCGAGTTTTTCACGGGTCGTACCACACCCAATTGTCACCAAGCAGACCAGCACGAACGCAGCGACAGTCCACGCGCGAACACGGGCGCAACGTGACGTCGGTCGTATTTGATTTCGAACGAACATAGTCGGCAGGTTGGAAATTGCCAGGTGAGTAACAACTGCGCGCTTGCCAGCATTGGCAGCATGCAACGACAAGCAAACGATGTTGTTCAGCTTGAGGTTCGATCGCACGCGCAGTGTATACCGAGTTTGCTCGGCGCGTTGAAGGTCAGTTCGACGGAGCCTTCGAGCCTCGGTGAGTTCAATCGATGCCAAGCACACGTGGCATTTGACGGACTGTCCATCACGATCCACCGATCGCTGCGGTCCAAAGCGGCAACTGCGCGGCCGCACTCCAAATGACGACCGCCGTTCGCGCATAAAAAAACCGCAGATTGCCCGTTAAGACAACCTGCGGCACATTGAAGTCAAACTCGCGGCCGATTTGCGACGAGTAGAGTCGCTGCGAGAATGGCGGGGATCTGGCGTGCTATGCACGAGCCGTTTGTTGATCCCGGCCAACGCTAATCTTTGGTCCCTCCGCCGGAATCGCGCCGCATGTGAGTTTGACGTTTCAACTTGAGTAAGTGTACACCAATTTCTTGGTTTGCACAGAGATCATTCATCGGCAAATGCGGTGCGGCCGGTTCAACCGATTCTTGCGAACAAGAAACGTTTTCTACTGGCCGCGCGACACTTGGCAAGTTGCCCTGCCGATGCGGGAGTTTTAACCGGGCGATCACATCCACGCAAGGGCGGTTTGACATCGTCCCTTTTGGCGGTTGTCACCGAGTCGCCCTTTTGGAGTGCGACCACCGTTGCCGTTTTCAAACAACGCGCCGGATGCGAACCACCGACGACCGGCAACGGCGTTGGGGACAACGGACTCGCCGCACGCCCTCTTCAAATCGACAGCCCCGTCGTCACGTCGACATTCCAACCGTTTTGCCTTGGTCAACGCCTGCGCGATCTAAATCCAAAACGACTGCCGAGTCTGACACTCAACTTCTTAGCCCTGGTAATCTCGCCGGGCGAACTTCTTCGCGTCGACCGAGGCAACGGAACACGTTCGCGACGATGGTGTCCAGATGAGGAATTCGGTGGGCGGAAATACAGAATTCTAGATTCTCTTCGCACCAAGTGTGCGTCGCGATGGCGGCCAATGACGTTGCCTGTTTTCACTTTTGGAAAACGAAAGTTTTGGATGACGCATTGGGCTTCGAACTGCCGAATCTTTAGCAACTCACCGGCTTATCATCCGCAACAATGACGTCGGTGGTCCAAGTCGATCGAATCAGCTCGCGAATTCAACAAACGGGGACTCGCTTCCTCCGGGCAAACTGGGAGCCTGTTGAACCGCGGCCTGAGATCGATCGACTTGAACCGCCGAAATGTCTTCTACCACTCTTCTGCCGGTCGCCCACACAAAAAAAGCTGTCGGCGTTCACCCTTCTTGTCATGCTTGTCGAGAAATCGGTCGTCTCACGACACTCCCCGGGGCAGTTCGCTTGAGTCTCGTTGCCAAGCAAATTACGATTGTCTAAATCGTTTGTCGTTTTGCCCACCGAATCACTCGCCGAGACAATCCTGCGATGGCTCGAACTCTACCTGCCGTCATTGCCATATTCACTGCGTTAGTCGCTATTGATGACGCACGTGCCGCTGAACCAACAGGATCCAAGCTGTTGAGTGATGGCATCGTGGCGGTTTACCACGGACGCAATGATCTTGCGATTCAACATCTCGATGCCGCACAAGCGGTCATGCCGCGCGACCCACGCGTCTATTTCTTTCGCGGCATTGCCAAGTGGCGTCAGGGACAGCGTTGGGATGGGGAAGCCGACTTCCGTACCGGTGCGCAGATTGAAGTTGCACTAGGTCGAATCGATATCGGACGTGCGCTCCATCGTATCCAAGGTGCCGAACGACTGGCGATCGAAACGTTACGCCGAGAAGCCCGCGCGCTGCCGGCAGAAGTTGTCCAGCAAGCGGTGCCGCCATTCCCGCAACGTGCCGTGGCAACTCGCCGCCCATCTCGCGCAACACGAACGCAAATCGCAACTCCCAACCTGCCGTCCAACACTCCGGACGACAGCGATCCGTTTAGTCAGACATCATCCGGCTTTCTCGGCCGTGGTGAAGTGCGACGTAGCGAACCCGCTGCCAACCAAATCGCAGCGGACGACCCGTACGGCCTAAGATTGGCGGGCGCTGAGGAATCCATTGAAACCTTGGCTGACGACGAACCGGTTGGAACTGGCGTCGCCGCGTTTGCAGACGAAGACGTTGACGCCGAGATGACGGCGGCAGACGACATCGCCGAATTTGCCAGCGACAGCTACGATCCGAGTGCTGATCCCGATCCGTTTAGCGTCGACGATGAAGCCGTTGGTCCTGCTCCTGGCGGTGACGCGCCGACAATCTTTGGTGCCGCATTGCGAGCGTTAACGCGCGGTCTGACGCCAACGTTGCCGGCACCGCCTCGAGGCCCAGGGATTCTCGAGCGTCTCACAGGTGCGGGCGGCCCGCCGGACATGCAGCCGCCGCCGCCAGACGACTTCTTTGGGCCGGGCGATCCTGTGGACGCCCCCACCACACAAGACGAAGATTTTGGCGACCCGTTTCAAGATGAATAGACGCGTCGCCGCTCGCAATTGATGCGGGCTAGCAAGTCGGCTCGCGTTGAGGAGGAACGTTAGACATGAGTGGCGGCAACCATGCGCTCGATTCGACTCTCGGCATGCGGGCCGCTTGGCCCGTCGGCAAGCTACGCTTTTGCTGGCACGTGTCGTTTAATTTGCTGCTGGCAATCGGCTGCCTGCCATTGCTGACAAGCCAACTGGCTGCAGCACCTCCGGAGATCACTGACGTTTCTCTGCGTGGTCTGCAAATCGGCGGTGTGACGCGCGTGACTCTGCGCGGCAGTGGCTTTGATGAGAGCTTACGACTCGTGCTGCCGGTGGATCCGCCTGCTCGCGTCGTCAATGAATCGATCAAACCCGACGAAGCACAACTCCGCATCGAACTCGCGCCGCAAACGTCCGCAGATCTTTATCCGCTTCGCATTGCTACCGATGGCGGCATCTCGAATGCCATCGCTTGCGGCATCGACGCCTTGCCGCAGTTGTCGTTCCGTGAGCGACTTGCAGACTTGCCCGTCGCACTACACGGCACACTCACAGGCGCTCAAGTGCTGCATACAGAATTTGTCGGCACAAAGGGTGCGCGAATCGTCATTGATGCGCAATCGCAACGTTTGGGAGCCAAACTTCGCCCGGTCGTCCGCTTGTTCTCTCCCAGCCAGCAACATCTGGGAACGGCGCGCCCCGTGCGAGAACTGGCGGGTGACGCTCGTTTGATTGCTACGTTACCCGAGGACGGCGTGTATCGCATCGAATTGCAAGACATTGTGTTCTCGGGCGAGTCCCCGGGTTGGTTTCGACTGTTGATCGGTGATTTTCAAGTAGCCGATCATGTCGTGCCGCTGGCCGTCTCACGCGGCGTTGCCTCAACCGTACAGCTCATCGGAAGTCCGGCGAGTTTCAAACAATCGATCA
>JAGQPK010000351.1 GCA_020426755.1 Planctomycetales bacterium | reverse complement strand
TCGCGTGCACTGACTTGCCTGACCGATGTCGACACGAAGATCGAACAAGCAACTCCCGTAGACGCACTGCGAATGTGGGCGGCCGCGGTGCGTATTCTTAAGCCACGTGACTGAGTGTCGTGCTCAATCGCATCTCGTGATGGAGTTCGATCGCGCGGCTATGGCTTTGCACGTGAGCTGGGGCGACGTTGAAAAGGCCGGAATCTGTCCGATTGACATGATTCCCACTGAACATGAGTACGAAGAAAATGCGGGAATGACGTGTGGAGAATAACTACCGCAACCGCTTTAGTCGTTGTCTTGGTTCGAAAGCGGCAGCTGCGCGGCCGCACTCCAAGGGCGGACTAGCTTTCGGTCCACCAAAACGTGCACCACTCATGCCGGTACGGCGGCGGAACGCGGTTCCTGCGCCGCCAATCGATCGACGATCTGCGCAACTCGCCATTGTGGTGCGATGTGCTGGCTGGCAAAACGCAGTTCACGATGCAGGCGTTGCTTCAGATAATCAATTCGTGCGTAGTAACGCCAACTCGTCTGTGATTGCCAGTTGCGAAGCGCGGTGATGTAGCACGGCAGCGCGACGAGCTTGGCGGCATTTGTTCTTTCCAGGAGCAGACGCAAGTTCGGTTGCTTCGCATCCGCCAGTGTCGCGACCACCTCGAAGCCATTCGTTTGCGCCAGGCAGCGCAGCGTGGCCAGCGTGAAGTTGTAAATGTGTGCGAAGTGGAATTGGCGGCCTGGTGCGGCGTGAGGTGCGGCAACGTTAGGACATTCGACATATAATCGGCCACCGGGGCGTAGCATTTGCGCGATTCGGCTCAACGCGCGACTCGGCGTATTAAAATGCTCGATCACATGTACCAGAAGAATGAAATCGTAGTGAGGTTCTAGCGGCATTTCATCGAGTGCCGATCGTGTGATTCTCGCGCGAATGCATTCACGTGCGTAAGTGTGAAAGCTCTCGCCCGGCTCAATCCCGTCCGCATCGAAGCCGGCCAACTCCAACAGCTTGACAGTGCAACCGAGCCCGGCGCCGATTTCGCAGACTCGACCGCCCGGTTGGATGTGAGGTAATAATCGCTTGAGTAACCACTCGCCTCCTTGCCAAGCCCGCAAGACACGGTGAGGTGCCGGCGCGGCTGTGCCGTGATAGTTCTGGCGATATTGCGTCGCGTAATATGACGCGAGTTCGTTATCCGTCGGAATATGCTCGTGAGAAATCAAGCTGCAGCCTGTGCACATGACCGTTGATAATTCACGGCCGCGTCGGTCGAAGTCGGCGATGCGAACAGCTTCGTTTCCGCCGCAAAGATCGCACGCAACGGCGCGTCTTATCGGTGTGGGCTCACGCATCGATACGAACTCCCGCGCAGTTTGAACGAACGGCAACTTGACCTCGATGAGGTCGAATTCCCTTTCCGAGCTGTGACATGGCCGTATTCGAATCCTGGCCGCGGGGATGGTACGAAGCGAGTCACGATGGTGTCAAGCGTTATGCGTGTTGACGCTGACTCGGTTTGCGTGCTGTCGCTGCAGTGCTGTCGATGCGTTGGCGACTCGGGCAGATCGTACTTGGGCGAAATGGACAATCCTGCTAGAGTCCGCGGTCTTGGGCACATGTTCCGAATCGGACGATGCGAAACCGGCTTCAGCGGAAATGCGTGATGACGCGAATACCGTCTGCCGGGCCCTACAAAAGTCTTCGACGCGCAGGTGTGACCGTATGAATCTGATTCGACGCTATGTGTTGCGTGAGTTAGTTACCGTATTCATGATCACGTTAACCGGCATCACGGCGCTGTTAATTTTTGGCGGCGTCGCAACCAAGTGCGTACAAGAAAGTTTGGGTTGGAACGCGATCGTCAAGATCATGCCCTACTTCGTGCCGTTCGCGTTTCAAGTGTCGTTGCCGGCGACGATCTTGATGGCGGCCAGTACGGTGTATGGCCGGATGTCCGCCGACAACGAGATTGTCGCGATCAAGTCGATGGGGATTTCTCCTTGGACGGTTATGACGCCGGCGTTTCTCCTGGCAATCGTGGTGTCGTTTATTGCGGTGTGGACAAATGACTTGGCTTCGTCGTGGAGCAAGGTCGGCATGTATCGCGTGGTGCTCGAGTCCGTCGAGGAAGTCGTCTACCGCAAACTCAAGATGCAGCGCTCTTACCATTCGCCTTCCTTCTCGATCAATGTGAAGGATGTACTTGGCCGCAAGCTGATTCAACCCAGTATTCAGCTTCATAGCACGGGCGGACGAACGATCAGAATCCACGGCAGCACGGCCGAGTTGGCCACGGACGCCGAACGCAACATGCTCACGGTGTCGATGACGGATGTACACTTTGGTTCACGGCGACGTGTCGACGTGGTCGGAGGAAGAAAAGCTGGAGATCTCCTTGGACTCGGCGACACGTAAGGGAGACATTCGCGACAGCCCATCGGTCGTGCCGCTCTGGAAAATGCAAGATGAGACGCGCTCACAAAGACTGACAACCGATCAGCTCGAGCGCAATGGTGCGACGGCCGCGGCGTTCCAGATGATGACAGGTGATCTCTTTGGCCTCGCCGATCAGGCCGATTGGGAACGGCGCGCTCGAGAAATACGCGGGGCCCGAGAGCGGCTGTACCGGCTGAAGCTTGAGCCCTGGCGACGCTGGGCCAGTGGTTTTAGCTGCTTGTTTTTCGTCATGATCGGCGCACCGCTGGCGATCTCGATGAAAACGGCCAACTTCTTTAGCACCTTTGGCGCCTGCTTTTTACCAATCTTGTTGGCGTACTATCCCCTCTTGGCGTTCGGGCTGGGGCGGTGCAAGGCCGGGGCTCTGCCGCCCTACACCGTTTGGCTAGGAAATGTTGTTCTCTGTCTGGTTGGTGCTTGGATGATCCGCCGCGTCATACGATACTGACGGTAAGGTGGAACTCTATGGCCGATCAGGTGGAAGAATACTGTTATCTAACCGTTGTTTCTGGCCCACGCGCCGGTTCGAACTACATGCTTAATCCGCACAAGCCCAATCGAATTGGGCGAAGTTCGGAGTGTAGCGTCGTAGTTCGCGATGAGAGTTGCTCGCGCGTGCATGCGACGATCGTGCGGTCAGACGCGTCATGGGAACTCCATGACCACGAGAGTAGCAACGGTTCGTTTGTGAACGGACAACGCATCTCACAAGCTTCGCTCGACAACGGCAGTTCGCTGAGACTCGGCGACGTGCACTTCACGTTTCATCGTACGAGTGAACCGCCGACCATGACCGCGTCGGCGGGGAAGCCACCGTGCCAAACGGTGATGCAAGAGTCATTGC
The DNA here is from genome assembly GCA_020426755.1 of Planctomycetales bacterium. Taxonomy (GTDB): domain Bacteria; phylum Planctomycetota; class Planctomycetia; order Pirellulales; family Pirellulaceae; genus JAGQPK01. Next base: position 2,618 of record JAGQPK010000351.1, on the reverse strand, counting down.
TCGAACCGGAGGACGCCGACCGTCGGCTCCAGTCGTCGCTGGAGAATGCCGACTTTGCCAATGACTTGTTCATGATCTATCGCTTCAGCGTCAAGCTGTTGTCACTCGATGATCCCGATCAAGTTATTCAAACTTCGCTCGGTTTGCTGCACGATCGCACCAAGGCCGCAGCCGTCGGTTTTCTGTGGGCGACGGATGACGGTCAGTTGCGCACGAAGTATGTCGTGCCGGATCAGGACGACGACGTCACGCTCAACGAACCCTTGACTAACATCGTTTGTGAACAAGGGCGAGCGATCTGGATTTCCAACCATGGCACGCCCGCCAACCCGTTGTCGCCGCCGCTTAAGCGGTACTCGGACGCGATCTGCGTGCCGTTGGTGAAAGACCGAGTGACCGTCGGCGTAATTCATCTGTATCTGCGGCAGGGGAGATTCCGCCAGTCGGATTTTGACTTCGCCATATCCGTGGCCAACTTGATGGTTGCGTCGTTAGTGCGCACACGACGCGAGTTGGCGTTGAAGGTTGACCATCAGCGGCTGACGGATCAGTTGGCTGGATTCAATGGACTGCACGGCGCATGCGTGGCAATGCAACGCCTAAAGACGATGATTGTCGAGGTAGCCCAGGCAAAGGGCGCAGCGCTACTACGGGGCGAAATTGGCGTCGGCAAAGAATGCGTGGCGCGAGCGCTACACGCTGCAGGATCGCGTCAAGACCGACCGTTGATTAGCGTTAACTGCGCTGGATCGCCCCCGGATGTGATCGAAGAACTGCTGTTTGGCCAAACGCAAGGTACAGCCGGTGATGCGGACACTCCGTTAGGAATTGTTCAGCAGGCGGATATGGGGACTCTATTTCTGGACGAAGTAGGAGAGCTGTCCCTGGCGGCCCAGGCCAGATTGCTTCGAGTGTTGGAGCCACAGCCATTATCGGGTGAGCTGGATGCCAATGCGGTCGATGTTCGCGTGATTGCGGCCACGAACCGCGACTTGAAAGAGTTGGTTCGTCAGAAGCGATTTCGACAAGATCTTTATTTCCGCCTATCCACTTTTGATATCGAACTGCCTGCCCTACGAGATCGCGGCGACGACATTCGTTTGCTTGCCGAGCATTTCCTTAAGCATTTTCGCAAGCTGCACGGGCGGCCGACTTTGCAGTTCTCTGATGCTGCTTACGAGCAGTTGGCGCGTTACGATTGGCCGGGAAATGTACGCCAGTTGCGAAACGTAGTTGATAGCGCCGTTGTCGCCGCCGACGGTGACTTGATCGAAGCCCATGAATTGGGAATTCAGTCGGCGCCGGCGGGCGATCGACCGAGTTCACTAAAGATTGCCGATTGGGAACGAATTCTCATCCGCGATGCGTTGCTTAAGACCCGCGGCAAGGTCCCCGAGGCGGCACGGTTGCTGGGAATTGGTCGAGCGACGTTATATCGCAAACTGGATGAATACGGGATTGATCGCGACCCGTAGTTGCACTGACGAATTCAGACGCGAATCGCATATCATTTGAGCGCAGGCCGTGTGGAGTGTGGCCGCGCAGCTACCGCTTTCGATCGAAGCGATAGGATTTAAGAGACGATCAGTCGTCAAATCTTGCGGACAACGCCGACAACCACACCGAGAACTTGGGCATTGCGGACGTAAATCGGCTTCATCGTCGAGTTGGCTGGCTGAAGTCGGATGCGATTTCGTTCCGGGAACCAGTACTTGAGCGTTGCTTCGCCGTCTTCCGTCTGGGCGACAACCATCTGACCGGCTGCCGCAACTTTCTGCTTCTTGACGACGACATAGTCACCATCGGCGATATGCGCATCGATCATTGAATCGCCGCGCACTTCGAGTACGAACTGATTTCGCTTCGCAAACATTTCGCCGAAGTCGATCCGTTCCATTTGTTCGACCGCCTCTTGCAGCACACCGGCGGCGACTCGTCCCGCGAGTGGCAACGATCGATCGACTTCATGCGTTGGTTCCGGCGCATCCTGTCCCCAGGACGAAAGCTGAATCGCTCGCGACATGTTGGGCTCGCGGGTGATCAGGCCCTTTTTCTCCAATGCCTTCAAGTGGCACATGACGCCATTGGGCGAGCTGATTTGAAAGCGTTCGCCAATTTCGCGAACGGTTGGGCCGTAGCCGCGCTGTTGGATCTTGTCGCGGATGAAGTCGTAAACTGCCTTTTGGCGGCTGGTGAGTTGTTCATCGCCGGACATCGGCAACTCCTCCGGGCGTTCAATAAAGTGGACCCAACGGGAGTCAATATAATATACGTGTGTACACAGTCAAGGTCAGGGACGGAGGAGAAGGATGGGGGAATCTCGAATGTTGAATTGAAGTTGCAAAAGCCAACTTCAACAATCCACATTCCGAAATCATCAATCCTAATCGCTAGCCGGCGTGTGTGATGGTCATGTTGTCGCGGTGAATCACTTCAACGTAGGGGCACTGGCCCAACGTGTCGGCAATTTGGTCGCTACGAAGTCCCATGATCTTGCGAAGTTGATCGGAGGCGTAGTTCGTCAGACCGCGGGCGCGCTCATGGCCGCTCGAATCTTGCAGCGCGACGACGTCACCTTTCTCGAAATCGCCGGTCACGTCGCGGATGCCGATTGCCAG
>JAGQPK010000350.1 GCA_020426755.1 Planctomycetales bacterium | reverse complement strand
GGCAAATCGACGCCAGGGCCGGAACCGACGCTAACGCGTTGCGGCGAACTACCCACAAAACTCAACGCGTTACGGCGAACTAAGCCGAGCGTCGTCGACGGTTTTCCTTACGGAGCCGCTTTCGTTCGGCGCGCGACAAGTGCGAAAGATCTTCATCGCCCTCGTCCGTATCGCCCACAGGCTCGGGCTCAGGTGACGGGTCGGGACGGCGGCGGGCGAAGGCGTCGAGTGGACCGCGATTCTCCTGCGGTCGGCGCGTGTCCGAGGACGTTTCCGTTTGATCCTCTTTGGCGTTCGCAGTTCGTTGTGAACGAGCGGCCTCAGTGCCGGATACCGCCGGTTCGGCCACGGGCTTACGGCGTTTCTCACGCCTGGTCACGTTCGCTGCAGAGTCATCGGCGGACTCCGGACTTGGCTTCCGCCTCAGCGTGGGCAACTTCGGCAGGCGTGGCCGCGGTAGGCGGGGCAGCCGCAGCCAGCTTGGTCGACCAATTCGCAGCCAACGTCGCCGCGACACGGGTTGGGATGTGGCGTCTTCATCTTGCTGCAGCTCATCACTTTCGTCGGCCACGTCCGCGGTTGCGGACGAGTCGTCACGCTGCTGCTTGCCTGACGGCAACGGCGAGCTTGCGTTGTCATTTTCCGAGTCCAGCTCGAGTTCGCCCATGACGTCACGCATCACGTGGCCGGAATAAAACAGGATCGCCACCAGTAAACAGTGGCAGGCCGCGAGCTGGCTGTTGCCAGCGGCCAATTGCTGAAGTTCGCGGCTCGGGAACGGCAGCCAATTGAGCCAGCTAATTGTGGAAATGATTGCCAGCATCCCCGCCAACGCCGCCCAGACGGTCGCCGGTCGGCTATGCCGGACTTCCAGCAGAAGTCGCCCCAGATAGTACGCCCCCAGCGACGCGCCAATAAGTAGTGCCGCCAGCTCGGCATGAGGGGTAGAGCTGAGAGCGACCAGATAACGGAGCGCTGACCGCACGACAGGTCCCATACCTGACAGCAGTAGCAGGCCGCTGGCCAGCAATCCGGTGGTAACGGAATACCAGATTCGATACTTGCCGCGGTAGTCGTCCAGTTTGTGACGGCGAAAGAGCAACACTAACATCGAGTAGCAGCCGGCAGCCAGCAGTGCGAAGCCCGTCGCAGTCGTCAGCAGGCCACCGGGATATCCATAATTCAATGGTGCCAGATCGATGGGACTCGCCGCCGCGTGCAAGTGGTAGCTCGAATGGAGCAATGCCAGCCCCGCTTGTATTGTCGCAAGCGTCAGCATCCAAACGATCCGCGTCCACGGACGACGTGGAATGATGTCGCAGAAACGCGACTGTCGATCCACATCCGCAGCCAAGGAGTACCGACGTGCCGGACGGGACTCGTCACGCACCACGTTCAATTGGCGTCCGGACGTCGTGGCGTACCGATCGTCGACCAATACACGCCGTCGTCGGTCGACTCGTGGCGAAGATTGCCGAATGGGCATGATGCGGTACCGTACAAGTGCTAGCGAACGGACAAGATGGATAGGGCGCTGCCGGTCTTGATCGGTTGGCCATGTTGTCGTTCTTCAACACGAGTAGATCAATCCTCAACGAGAGGTCGTAACCACCGAAGTTTGACCGAGTTCGTAGCAGAGCTAAGGTTAACCTATCGAAAAAAAGACGCAGATCGTGTCGAACCAATCACGCTCCTCGCTAATGTACCATTGATGTGACTAACTCAGCTATCGACTCAACATTCGAGAATACCGGAATCGACTCGACCTCGGCCTGCGAAGTTGGTGGGATATCTCCCATGCCGACATCGCTGGCAATGATCTTGGGGCAAGTTGACGAGGCTCCGCCAACCAAAGCAATTCGCGACTTGCAGGACCGCATGGTTGCCGCCCGGTTGGGCGTCGCTGGTGCTTTATTCACGGCCTTGCGCGCCAAGCATTCACCAACTGCCCAACATTGTCTGCGCGTCGCAGTGCGCTGCTCGGTGTTTGGCAGAGCAATCGGCCTGACACCTCAGCAGCTTGACCATTTGGAAGTTGCCGCACTGCTGCATGATGTGGGAAAGATTGGCGTACCGGACTACGTGCTGACGAAGCCGGGAGCGCTGAACGACAAAGAATCCGAGTGCATGGGCCTGCACTGCTTTCATGGCTTGGAGATTTTATCCACGTGCACGAACGTGCGCGAAGTTCTGGAGATTGTCAGCGGCGCATTCTTGCGTTACGACGGCAAAGGGCAGCAGCCACCGATCATTAGCGGAGACGACTTGCCGCTGGGGGCGCGCGTGCTGGCGATCGCCGACGCCTACGATGCAATGACGACCGAACACGTTTACCGGGCGGCCATGCCACGCGAACGGGCGCTGTCGGAGCTGTTTGAGAACGCTGGCAGTCAGTTCGACCCCGAGTTGGTGCGAGAGTTTGCGAAGTTCTCGTCGCAAACGGAAGCAGAGATCAATAACGTCGCATCGGAGCGATGGCAACAGCAATCGCGTCCGAAGATCGTCAATATGCTGTGGTCCTTAAACGGCGCCGAGCACACCGCTGCTGGACATTTTTCCGCAGACTGGCTCTTCCAACAACGCTTGCTCGACGCGATGTACGATGGCGTCATCTTCGTCGATGCCAACCGAAACGTAGCCGTCTGGAATCGAGGTGCGGAACGGCTCTCCGGAATATCGCGGCAAAGCGTGCTGGAAAAATCCTGGACTTGCGCGATTCTCGACCTGCGAGATGTCGAAGGCAATGCACTCCGCGAAGCACAATGCCCGGTCGAACACGTAATTCAAACTGGCGTGCAGACGTTACGCCGGGTCACGATTACGCGCAATCGCACCGATCGTGTCTCGGTCGATATGCACATTTTCCCTGTCACAGATCAGCAGCATCGTTGCTATGGTGCCACGATCTTGCTGCACGATGTGTCATCGGAAACGACACTGGAAAAGCGAGTGCAGAATTTGCACGAAAAGGCCACGACCGATCCGCTGACCGGAGTTAGCAACCGGGCGGAATTCGATCGCGTGCTGGCAGAGATGGTTGATGGCAGCCAGCGTGACGCCAAGCCCTTTTCGATCGTCATTTGTGACGTCGACCGCTTCAAACAAGTAAATGATGTCTACGGCCATCAAGCGGGCGACGACGTGCTGATTAACTTTGCCAATCAACTCCGACAGTATGCACGTGAAGGCGATCTCGTGGCCCGCTACGGCGGCGAAGAGTTCGTGATGTTGTGGCCTCACTGTGACAATGCCACGGCCGCACGCCGCGCCGAAGAGATTCGTTTCGAACTGTCGCGAACGCCGCAGCCGATGCTCAATCAAAAGTGCGTCACGTCCAGCTTTGGCGTAACGGAAATTCAGTTGGGCGACACCCCCGAGACGATTCTGCGACGTGCCGATCGGGCGCTCTACCAAGCGAAGGACACGGGACGCAATCGGGTCGTGCAAATCGGAGCCGGCCTCCTACCGGAATCGAACGAACAGGCCAAGGGCTGGCTCGCCTGGCTGCAACCACGCACGCCCGACTGTTTGTTGGAACGCGCGCTGTCTGCCAACGTGCCAATGAATGTGCTGGTGGAAAAGATCAAAGGCTTCATCTCAGATCATGGTGCCGAAATCATCACGATCGAAGAGAATTACGTCGTGCTCGGACTGGATGGCGTCGCATCCGAACGCATGCGACGCATGGCAGACCGACCGCTGGCGGTGACGCTTGAGTTGCGGCTGGAGGAGTTGGCTCGAGATGGCCAGAACCGGACCGGCGCCGGTACTCGCACCATCATTCGCGTGGCAATTCGCCCCAAGCGGGCTCGCGATCGACGCCGGTCATCCGACGATCAAGCGATGCAAATCCTGGCAAGCTTGCGATCGTACTTGATCGCGCAGGACTACTTCGAATCGACCACGTAGCGATGTCACAAGTCGCTCGCACGCTCTATTAAGCATCGCAACCGCCGCGATAGCGCCCCACATTGTCAGTCCTAGGTGGATGGGTTATTCTGCCTAGTGATCTTTATTGGCAACGACTTAGGATGCTTAAGGGGAAAATACAAATGGCCTACTCACTGCCAGAACTGCCTTACGCTTACAACGCGCTTGAGCCACACATTGATGCTCGTACGATGGAAATCCATCACACGAAGCACCATCAGGCCTACATCAACAATGTGAATGCCGCGATCGCGGGAACCGATTTGGAAAACAAGTCGGTGGAAGATCTTGTCCGCGATCTCAATGCCGTGCCGGAAGCGATTCGCACGGCGGTCCGCAACAATGGCGGTGGTCACGCCAACCACTCGCTGTTCTGGACGGTCATGGGCCCGAATTGTGGTGGCGAACCCGGCGGTGACTTGGCAGCCGCGATCGACAAAGACCTGGGTGGCTTCGCCAAATTCCGTGAGGCGTTCAGCACGGCTGCCAAGACACAGTTCGGCAGCGGCTGGGCTTGGCTTTCGGTGTCTGGCGGCAAGCTATCAGTGGAAGGAACGCCGAATCAAGACAGCCCGCTGAGCCAAGGTCGTACTCCAATTCTGGGTCTCGACGTTTGGGAGCACGCCTACTACCTAAACTACCAAAACCGCCGTCCCGATTACGTTGAAGCTTTCTTCAACGTGATCAATTGGGCCGAAGTCGCCAAGCGATTTGCAGCGGCAAAGTAGGCTGCTTGACAGCGTCAACCGAACGCGATCGCGCTTTTCTAGAGTGCGATCGCGCAGCGTTTTTGACGATAGCTGGGTGAGCAATCGGTCGGGCCGTTGGCCCTAGATCGTACGTCGGCCCGGGACCCCAGCCCTGCGGACTGGGCTAGGTAATCCGCTGGGGCGTTGCCCCGAAGATGTGCCTTCAGCCCTGAGCTGTGTGCGCCCAGTCCCGATCACCCACATCCCGCATTCCCCCCCGCGTTCCGCGACCCACCCAACGCATTCAGCATTCGATATTCGATATTCGACTTCCCCCCACGCAACGCTCATCTAGAATCTGTCATTGACCCTTGAGCTGAGCTCTTCTATTATCCCCGCGCCATGGATTGGCAGCCGCACGCGCGAAACGCGGTCAACTCGATCGTTTTTGACGAAGTTGCGGACTTTGACTTTGGCGGTTTCTCTGACGATACCGAATTACCCAATTGGTTCGTCGCGCACGCGAGAATCGTCATCGTGGCCTGAGTTGGAGCCGAGCAGGCGGCACTCAGGTACAACGCTCATCGAATGGATTTGGGAGCAAGGCAGACAACCATGCGTAAGTCGCTGTCTTCGTCAGTACGCGTCGGAACCGTCCTCGTGATCTGCGGCATTGTGCCGTTCGCCAACGGCTGCCGTTCAACACGCAGCAGTATCTCGGGGTTGCCCGGGCTGGCTTGGGTCGCGCCGAGTGACGAAGATGCCAAGTTCGGCGGTTGGAGTGAGGACGACAGTCCGTCATTGCCTCCTCCGTCTTCCAGTGCCACGCCACAGTTGGCATCCAAGTCTGGGACGACGAGTCTCGAATCATCGACTCGACGTGCCGTGGCGACGGGGGCTGACAGCAATGACAAAAATGCCTACGCGCAGGCCTCGTACCCCGACACGGGCTACGATAATCCCTACGAATCCTCGGCCGGGAAGTCCGGTAGCAGTTCGACATCACGCGCCGCCACGTACTCCACCGGCGGCAACTATGATGCTGCGGCCCGGGTGGCAACGGCCACCAGTAACGCTGCACCGCGTCGTGGTTTCTACAGCGACGACTATCCAGATGAAGGTGACACCGCGTCGGCCGATTCCAACAGCGCGGATAGTCGATTTGGTGGCAGCCGCTATGGTGACGATGAATCGTCGTCATCCTATTCATCTTCATCTAGTAGCAGCTCATCCCGCTACGCCGACGATTCCACCTACGGTCGATATGGCGAAACGGATATCGATGGAAACTCGCGGAACGGCAACG
>JAGQPK010000034.1 GCA_020426755.1 Planctomycetales bacterium | reverse complement strand
GGAATTGGAAAGTCGACTGTCTGCATTTCTGGGAACGGAGGACACGATTCTCTATTCGTCGTGCTTTGACGCCAACGGAGGTTTGTTCGAAACGCTCTTGGGGCCGGAGGACGCAGTGGTCTCGGATCAGTTGAATCACGCCAGCATCATCGATGGCATTCGGCTCTGTAAAGCTCAGCGTTATCGGTACGTCAACGGCGACATGAACGATCTGAGAAAGCAGTTGCAGGCAGCGCGGGATGCGAATGCGCGTTGCATCCTGATTTCGACCGACGGCGTGTTTTCCATGGATGGCTATATTGCCAAATTGGATGAGATCTGTCGGCTGGCCGATGAGTTTGACGCTATGGTGCACTTCGATGATTGCCATGCGACGGGGTTTGTTGGCGCGAATGGCCGCGGCACTCACGAATACAAGCATGTCGTCGACCGGATTGCGCTGACCACCGGCACGTTCGGGAAGGCCTTGGGGGGCGCAAGTGGCGGTTACACGAGCGGCCGCAAGGAGCTGATTGACTTACTGCGCCAACGCTCACGCCCTTATCTCTTTTCTAATTCACTCGCGCCACCAATCGTCATGGCCAGTCTCAAGGCGTTGGATCTCGTTGAGCGTGATGCTGACCTGCGTGTCAAACTCTCATCACAGACGGCTTGGTTTCGCGCGGCGCTAGCGCAACGCGGGCTTGAGATCTTGCCGGGCGAGCATCCGATTGTGCCAGTGATGATCGGCGACGCGAAGTTGGCGACGGAGTTTGCTGACCGGTTATTGCAACGTGGTATTTACGCGATTGCGTTTTCATATCCCGTCGTGCCGCAGGGGAAAGCACGGATCCGCACGCAGGTATCCGCCGCTCACTCGCCGGATGATTTGGCGAAGGCGGCCGACGCCTTTGCGGCGGTGGCAGCGGAATTGCTAGACTAGCAGTAGTTTCTAAGTGCATGAGTTCGCCGAAAGGCCGCGGTTCTCTGCATTGGATGAATTAGCACCAGGACAGAACCGACGCTAGCGCGTTGCGGCGAACTGTCACCGTCAGCTAGTCATTTCGCCGAACTATCGCTTCCTAGAACTTCTCTAGCAAGAATCACTCCTTACACTGCAGCTAGCATGAATCAATCCACGAATAAGTCACCAGCGATCGATGCACGCCAGCGATGTCCTTGGGTTGATCTTACCAAGCCTGACTACGTTGCCTATCACGACGAAGAATGGGGTGTGCCCGTACGCGATGACCGCACGATGTTCGAATTCCTGACTCTCGAGTCGGCTCAAGCCGGACTTAGCTGGTACACGGTGTTGAAGAAGCGTGAGAACTATCGCAAGGCTTTTGCGGAATTCGATCCGGCCAAGGTCGCAAAGTTCTCCGCTGCCAAGTTGGAGAAGTTGCTGGCGAACCCTGGTTTGATTCGCAACCGTCTGAAGTTGACTGCAGCGATTAACAATGCGCAGCGATTTCTCGAAGTGCAGAAAGAGTTTGGTAGCTTCACCGACTATATCTGGGGTTTTGTTGACAATCAGCCGGTCGTGAATTCACCGCGGGTCATCAAGGATTACCCAACACGTAGCGCGCAATCCGATACGTTGAGTAAGGACTTGATCAAACGCGGTTTTAAATTCGTCGGCACGACGATCATTTACGCTCACATGCAGGCCACCGGCATGGTGAACGATCACGCTGCCGATTGCTTTCGCCGTGCGGAGGTGTAGTGAGTTCGTCGCAAAACGGACAGCCCATTCGAAATCGCGCCACGGATGAAACTGATGACACGGATGTGATGCTTGCTTCCGCTTATTGAGCATTAGCTGGTAACGATGAAAGCTTGCTTTCTGCTTGGCGTTACCGGTTGACAGCGTAACTTCGTGACTTCGTGGTCAAATCCATGCGGCGCAGCGTAAAGGCTGTTAGAATATCGCCCAATGGTCGTGACCTGACACGATCGAGTAACAGCGGTGCCAATAGATTCAATTGGGGAGCACGGCGATGCGAGCGTGTTTGGCGGCGATCTTGATGCTTTGTTGTGTGTCTGTAGGTCACGCGGACGAAAACGAGCTCCACCGGTATCTCTACGTTGCCACGCCAGGGATTCGTGACTACTTGGAGTTTGGCGGTCACGGTGTGATTGTATTTGACATCGACGATGGCCATCGCTTTGTGCGACGAATTCCGTTTGATGGTCGGCGCCAGGATGGCCGTCCGCTGAACGTGAAGGGTGTCTGTGCGAACGCTATGACGCAACGGCTGTATGTCAGCACGCTGGAGCACTTGATCTGCATCGACTTGGTCACGGACAAGGTGTTGTGGCAGAACAGCTATGAGGGCGGTTGCGATCGCATGTCGATTGCGCCGAACGGTAGTGAGATCTATTTGCCGACTCTCGAGAAAGATCACTGGAAGGTTGTCGATGCGAAAGATGGCCGCGAGTTGGCTCGCATCACGCCGGATTCGGGTTCGCACAATACGATCTACGGCCTGAGCGGCAAGTTCGCTTACCTAGCAGGACTTCGCTCGCCGAATCTCGCGGTGGTCGACACTGTTTCGCGCGAAATCGTCAAACAGGTTGGACCATTCGCCAACAGCATTCGTCCGTTTACCGTCAACCGCAGTGAGACGCGTTGTTATGTGAACATCAATGAACTGTTAGGCTTTGAAATTGGCGATATCGTTTCTGGCCAGAAACTCGCACGTGTCGAAGTCGCTGGTGTTCCACATGGGCCTGTCAAACGACATGGATGCCCTAGTCACGGAATTGGCTTGACGCCCGATGAACGCGAAGTGTGGGTGACCGACGGCCACAATCAGATGCTGCACGTCTTCGACAACACAACGATGCCGCCCCAACAGCGGACAAGTATCAAGCTGCGCGAGCAACCGGGCTGGGTGACCTTTTCACTAGATGGTAAATTCGCTTATGCCTCGACGGGCGAAGTGATTGATACGGCGACGAAGCAAATCCTAGTTGGCTTGAGCGACGAGCAGGGCCGCGAAGTGCACAGCGAGAAGGTCGTGGAAGTGCAGTTCCAAAACGATCGCGTCGTCGCGACGGGCGACCAGTTTGGGCTGGGACGCCGACTCCCATAAAGTGCCGTGGCTTCCGTTGTTCGGCCGCAGCAAAAGGCCTGTCATGCTTCTCATCTGACGTTCATCTTGACGCCGTACGATGCTTAAGTCGACCCGCGATGGATTGGCGTTGATGGGTCTGGAACGGCAATATCACAAAGGAGAATAACATGAAGACACGCTTATGTCTGGTTGGGATCTGCACATTGTTGACTGTTTCTGCAGTCTGGGCGTATCAACTCGAGAAGAATGGCGACGAAGCGGGCGAGCAGGTCGTGGGGGTGAATGAGACTCCCGCAGCCGTGCAGGCGGCGATTAGAAGGGCGGCGAACAACGCTACGGTAGAGGAAGTCGAAGTCGAAACTGACAATGGCACGACCATCTACGAGGCGAGCTGGAAAGTGAACGGAGTCGAACACGAAGCAAGTTTCGATTCGTCCGGTGAACTCTTAGAAACCGAAGCAACGGTGGCACGCGAGGCCGTTCCCGCTGCGGTGCTAGAATCAGTTAAGCAGCACATGCCCGCCAACGCGGAGTGCGAATTCGAGCGAAAAGCCGTCATGCTCTTTTCAGTTGCCGCAATCGTTGACGGGAAGGAATCCGAGTTGCTCATCGATCCCGCCGGTCGCCTGATCGAACTAGAAGTCGCCGATGACGATGAATCACACGTCAATGCTAGACAAGGAGATGACGACGATAACAAAGATGTCGAGGACAATGAAGAAGAAGACGACGACAACTAAGTCGTGTGGGGGCGTCGAAAGGCCGCTGGTTAAGCTACGGGAATTGTACGGTGCGAGTCCTTGTCGTCGAAGATTACGAGCCTGTTCGGAGTGCCGTTGTGCAGGCACTTGCCGAACAAGAATTTGTTGTCGACGTCGCCTTGGATGGTCATGACGGTCTATGGCAAGCGCAGTCGGGAGAGCATGATGTCATTGTGCTTGACATCATGCTGCCTAAAGTCGACGGGATTGAGATTGTGCGGCAACTGCGGCGAAAGGCAATCACCGTCCCCGTCCTGCTGTTAACAGCCCTCGACGCAGTCGAGGACCGTGTTGCGGGTCTCGACAGTGGAGCGGATGACTATCTTGTGAAACCTTTTTCAATGGTCGAGTTGTTGGCACGAGTGCGAGCTTTGGTTCGTCGTCGGTTCAACGACGCATCCGCCAGCATCTCGATTGGCACGATGACGATCGACACGATCGCTCGCAGCGTAGCCGTTGCCGGTCAACCCATTACATTGACAGCAGGTGAGTACAAGTTACTCGAGTTATTGGCGCGTCGACGCGGGCAGATCATCACACGTACGGAGATTTGGAACAGTCTTTACGACATGAACAGTGAATCTGCCAGCAACGTCGTCGATGTTTACATTGGCTATCTGCGTAGGAAGCTCCGCGAAGTTGGCATTGACGAACTGATCGAAACGCGGCGAGGGATCGGGTACGTGATGCGTGAGTCCATCGAATGAATCCATCGCTGCATCGACGGCTTCTGGTGTTGGTGGCTGTTTCCAGCGTACTGACGTTGGCGGTTTCTGGAGTTATCGTTTCGGTTCTGGTTGAGTCGCGACTATGGCAGCAGTTTGACGACGGACTGCGAGACCGTTTGTACAGTTTCACTCAACTGGTGGAACAGGATGCGGACAGGGTCGACGTCGAGTGGAACGATTTTGGGCCGAATGATACGTCCGCGTTGGATTCTGCTTCACGGGTGACATGCTGGTACAAAGGCCGTGTCTTGGCCAACTATCCGCCTGGCACCCAACCGCTGTCCGCGGAGGAGTTGCCTAGCGACTCACGTGTACGAAACACGGTACTTGAAGGTCAACCCGCACGCATCTTATCCGTTCAGTTTGTGCCCAAGTCGGAAGGCGATCAGCCGGGGGACTTGAGTTCGGTCGTTGTGGCGATTGCCCGGCCGACAATACCAATGCTGGGCACGATTCGCATTGTGCGTATGTCAGCGGTGGCCGCAACGATGCTCGGTATGGTTATAGCAAGTATCGGGGCTTGGATTGCCGTTGGGCGTGGGTTAGCTCCCATTCAAACTGCGGCCCAACAGATTGCGCAAGTGACTCCAGATCGCTTGGATCATCAAATTGAGTACGATGTGCGGCGGCCGATCGAACTGCAGCCATTGGTGGATACGATCAACCGTTTGCTGCGGCAATTGCAACTGGCGATGGAACGAGAACGAACTCTGTCGAGTGAAATTGCCCACGAGTTGCGGACTCCGCTGGCTGGCCTGCGTGCGAAGCTCGACGTCGCCCGTTCTCGTGAGCGACATCCTGACGAATTGCGGCAAACGATGGACGAATGCGCGACGATTGTGAACCAAACCTCGCGAATGATCGAGAGTTTGTTAGCCACGGTGGTCGCTCGCGTCAAACCGGACGTCGCCGGTCGTACGAATCTATCGGCAATTGTCGAGGAGTACATCCTGCAATTTGACGAACGGATGACGGAACGTAGTTTGGCTCTCGATCATCAGATTGACACGAACGTCTTGGCGAAAGTAGATGAGTTAGCCGCGCGCACTGTGCTGAATAACTTGTTTGATAACGCCATGACCTACGCGGAGCTGGGTTCGACCATCGAAGTCAGTTGCGTCGCTGCCGGGGACAAGGTCTGTTTGCGAATTCGAAACGTGGCGCTCGAGTTCCCGGACGGCCCGGTTGAGCAAGTGTTTGCACGTTTTTGGCGAGGCGATCGATCACGTTCTGGCGTTGCAGGCCACCATGGACTTGGACTCGCGTTGACCAAGCGAGTGGTCGAAGCGGCGGGAGGGAAGATTGAAGCGAAGCGTGTAGGCACGCACTTTGAGATTCTCGTGGAATGGCCGAGTTACGGAAATTCGCCGTTGCATATCTCCACATAAGATGGCTTGGTCATCGCTTCAATTGATGCTGACACGTGATTGTTCTCACGCTGCTCTCATCAAGTGATGTTACTCTGGACTTGTGATTGGCAAGACCAATCATCTCTTCGTTCGTGTTGCCACAGGCCTCGAGTCGGCAACGTCATCATTCACTCGAATGGCAATTGCACTTCGACCAAGGGAGGCAGTTATGTCCACTTTGCATCGTCGTCTACGGACAGAAACATTGTCACCACGATGCCTGCTCACCGGTGCGCCCGTGGTGATTTCCGAGATCATGTATCATCCCGTCCTGTCGGCCGAAGACACGGCCACTGGCTTCAAGGAGAGTGACTTCGAGTTTATCGAGTTATATAACCCACAGCAGTCGATTGTTTCTCTTGCCGGATTCGCCTTGACGAGCGGTGTCTCGTTTTCTTTTGGTGATGTGTCATTGGATCCCGGGAAGTTCGTTGTACTCGTAAGCAACCAGCAAGCTTTTCAATCACGTTATGGCAGCGATGCGACGATTCTAGGCGAGTACAAAGGGTCGCTGAAGAACAACGGCGAGCAAATCACTTTGTCGGACAACGGCGGCCAAGCAATTTTGCAGGTGAGCTTTCAAGATTCGTGGTATACCACAACGGACGGCGGCGGGCGTTCCTTGACCATTGTCGACGCGAAGGCAGATGTCGCTCAATGGAGCCAAGTGGAGGGATGGACGGCGAGTGCTCGGATGAACGGTTCACCAGGCTTGCCCGACGGCGTTGCCGACCCTCGTCCCAACGAGTTCCGTGTGACAACGGTTAGTAGCCGACAACTGTTGCTGACTTGGACGGCCCCCGAATATCCTGCTGGGCTCGTCTCACGCTATGTCGTCTATCGAGACGATGTGTCGATCGATGTGACCCGTCAAACGAAGTTCAACGATCTGACCGTTACTCCTGCGGCGAACTACCAGTACCGCATCGCGACTCGATTTACTGATGGCACCGAGTATTCGACACCGCCGCTTGCCGTGCATATTGAGCCCGTGGGTGGCGGCGTGAAATTTGCCCCGGCAAGGGTGCTGGGGACTGTGCAGTTGGATGGACTGAATGAATTGTCAGGACTCGTAGCTAGTCGGCAGATCGCTCACGCTTTCTGGACTCACAACGATGGCCCTCAGGATGCGATCTACGCGATTGACAGCGAGGGGCGTTGGATCGGAGGCCTCCAGTTTCTCGATGCAGTCATGTTTGATGTTGAGGACATCGCGATTGGACCGGGGCCGGTGGCGAACGTTGATTACATCTACGTGGGTGATATTGGTGGCAACAATGACGATCGCACAACGGTTCAGATCTTACGTATTGCGGAGCCCCTGTTGATCGACGATCACGGAGCTACATTGGCGACGACGTCGGCATACGACATGCTGACATTCGAGTATCCTGACACGCATGGATACAATGCCGAGTCGCTTCTCGTCGATCCGCAGACGGGTGACTTGTTCATTTTGACCAAGGAATCGCAAGCGGCGCACATCTACCGCGCGCCAGCAAGTCAGCTTACGCCCGGCACGGTTGTGACGTTGGAGCTTATCGGAGAAATCGACTTTCCTCGCGCGTCGGGTGCCGATATCTCACAGACAGGTGGAGAGATTCTGATTAGGAACGAGGATCTCGCGCGGCTCTACGTACGAAACGATGGGCAGTCGGTTTTTGCAGCGTTGTCTCGCTCGTACCTCGATGCGCCGGTTGTCGGTCGGCCCGACGAACCCAATGGTGAAGGGGTCACGTTTGGCGGGCGGCCCGGTGACTACTTCACCATCAGCGAAGGGAGCAATCCCGCATTGCATTACTTTCAGCGAACGTCGCCTTATCTAGCTGGAGACGCGAACCACGATGGTGTCTTTGATTCGTCCGATCTGGTCGCCGTTTTCGCAGCAGGTGAATACGAAGATGAAGCGGAACTCAATTCGCTGTGGGCCGAGGGCGACTGGAATGGTGATGGTGAGTTCACATCCGCCGATCTGGTATTGGCCTTCTCCATGGGAGCATACGAACAATCGTCGACAGCCGCACCTGCCTATCCCGCAATGGACGTCGATGCCTGCTTTGCTCCGCACGGTACGCTGTTCTGAATGGATGCCTGGTGACGACGATCGCGGGGGCGTCGGCTTCGCAGGGGAAACGCCTGTCGACGTCATGATACCAACGGTTGCGAAACGACTCACTCATGTAGAGCGATAGCCGCGCGATCGCACTTCAGAAGTGGCTGAGATTATGACGCGCAGGCCAACACTCATTCACGTGAATAACTGGCCGAGTACGCACGCGAAAGTCGTCCGTTTAGCTGGCCAACACTTCCAAGGCAATAATCCGGCCGGCTGTCCCAGGGCGCATGCTTCTTGCACTTCTTGGTGGTGGCGACTACCCTATGGTTGGGGTGCGCGCGTTGGTATCACTTTGCCGCGGGCACCATGGCATTCGACCATTCATGTACCCGCAGATGCCGGAGCACGCGACCATGAGCAGGCGGAAACGAGCGTCGCTGGAGTTCCTAGAAGCTCGACGCGTGTTGGCTGCGATTGGATTTGCGGTTCATGACATTGGCAGTGCTCAAGCCGCAGCGGCCACTTCGATGATTATGGCAGATCTCGATGGCGATCAGCGCCCGGATATGCTGACCGAAAACGTCTGGCGCGCAAACGATGGGGCAGGGGGCTTTGGCCAGACACGCTTGCTATTCACGGGGCAGATGGTCGACGAACTTTTTGCCGCGGATCTGGACGGCGATGGTGATCTGGATCTCGTCGTGTCTGGTAAGGAGCATGAGTTTGGTTCGTCGACGGTTGTCACTTGGTATGAGAATCTCGACGGACGTGGGTATCTCTCCGCCGCCCGCCCGATCGATCGCTTGGAGGGACGGCAAGGCTCGACGGTTACGGGCGGTGACTTAGACGGCGATGGTGATGTCGACTTAGTCGAAGCCGCTAACGGAGTCCTCAAGATCTACGAGAACACGGACGGGCGCGGCACATTCTTCGAGTCGTACTCATCGAACGCTGGGTATACTTTCGTCACGCTCTACGATGTTGACGCGGACGAGGACCTGGATATCGTCTCATCGGGCAAAGCGGCGGGCGGTATGGATCTGTTGGAGAACCGCGGTGACCAATTCGTGTCACATCATCTGATGGACGGCTACGGGGTGCTGGTAATCGAAGATGTGAATCGCGATGGTGTGCTGGATTTCATCGTGGGTGGACGCGATGAGTTGAGGCTGCAGATTTATTGGTCTGAGTTTCACACGTCGACAGTGTCGCTGACAAAACGCCAAGAGATCTCTTCCAGCTTTATCGATCGAATTTCGAAACTGGCGTTGGGTGATGTTGACGGTGACGGCGACCTTGATTTGGGAAGCGTGTTTTCGCGAGAAAGTGGCAACTCGAATTACAATGTCGGCTACAGCGAACTGTTGGAAACTGGGTACGCCCCCATCGAACGCCGCGCCGGTGAAGAGGGACCATCGAATTCAAGCGGACTCGCACTGACCGACGTGGACGGTAACGGAACCGTGGACCTGATTTACTCGAATGCCGTTGAATTCTCTGATTCGGCGACCGGACAGCTTGGTGTCCCGCAGGTGTTTGCACCCCTGTCGCGACAATCGGACGGTCTGTCGATACTCGCGGATATCGATAGCGATGGTGATGACGACGTCATTGCGTCGGATCACACAGACTATTGCTATGGGGCCTACGGCTACTGCACCACGCGGCTATCGTGGTACGAGAATGTCGATGGCGTTGGCAGCTTCGCATTTCGACGTGAACTTTGGAGCGAGCGAGGCGACGCTTATCAAGGACTGAAGGCAGTCAAGTCGGCCGATCTCGATGGCGATGGGGATCTGGATATCGTGCTGGACAACTCGTATATCGGCAGCGATTTGGTTTGGCTCGAGAATCTCGACGGCAAGGGTAGCTTTGGACCTGCTCAGCCTTATGCCAAAGGGCCCCTGGTGGACATTGTCGATCTGGACGGCGACGGGCGCGACGATTTGTTAACAAGCGAGTCAGGTGTGCTCAAAGTGAGTTTTGATCTGGCAGCCCCAAACAAGGTCGACGTTCAATTGACTGGCGATGCGGATGTGTGGCAGTTGGAGCCGATTGTCGATTGGGACGGCGATGGGGACTTGGACATCGTGTTAATCGCGGACAAGGTATATTATTGGTTTGAGAATCTTGGCAACCGTACCTTCGCAGCCGCGCAGCCGATCATTACGCGCGACGACACCAGCAGCTTCCAGTACCAATTCGTCGACGTCGATGGCGACGGCGATCGCGACGCCATCTGGACAACGACGGCTCGTGAAGTTGTCTGGCAAGCGAATATGGGCGCGGGCGTCTGGGGATTGATGCAGCCGTTCGCGACGCAGTCCCGCCTATTGAATTCGTTTGATCTCGATGGAGACGGTGACGTCGATACGATCGTCGTGCCCGTCCAGTCCGGCCCGCGAGCTTTCTTGAATGATGGCACAGGGCACTTCGCGGACGGTTCGCTAGGTTTCCCAGCAACAATCACCCCGGTGCAAATGGATTTGGACGGTGATGGCGATCTCGATTTGTTCGATACGCGGCACCGCGTGTGGTATGAGCAGCGAGTAATCGGTGATGCCAACGGCGATGGCCGTTTCGACTCGTCGGATCTCGTTGCCGTGTTCCAAGCTGGCCAATACGAAGACTGGTTGACCGGTAATTCGATCTTTCAAACGGGCGACTTCAATGGCGACGGTGAATTCGATAGCGCGGACCTTGTGAACGCTTTTCAAGCCGGCGCCTACCTCGCTTAGCCCGTGTCGGTATCTGAGCGACCGAGCCTCATCATGGTCGGCGGCTCCCGAACACGAAGTTCGCCGAAAGCCGCAAGCCGCGGTTCTCACGCATGTTGCAAGCATTGGGGCAGAACAAACCGACGCTAGCGCGTTGCGGTGAATTGAATTACCGCGCATGATCACGACGGTCATCTCGTTGTTTGACGCGTCTTTCCTCGCCGCTTTCGCAGATTTCGCGGTTGCCATCCCAATCTCGTTCAGGGGACGATATTCCAATTCGGATTGTTTGCCGATACCGCCTCACTCACGTCTGTGCCGTACACGATGAGCGACTTTAGAGCTGGCAACTGCTTCAGTTGTGCCAGGCCTTCATCGTTGATCGATGTCGCCGACAGGTCGATATGCGAAAGCATGGTCATCTTTGACAGATGATGCAGGCCGTGATTGCTGATCGGCGTGTGGCTTACGATGAGTATGTGTACTGAGGCGAATTTGCCGATCTCTGCCAAGCCCTCATTCGTCAGCCGTGTGTTGGAGAGGAAGAGGCTCGTCAACGTCCTTTGAGCCATGAGATCGCGGAACCCCGTGCCCTCGATTTGAGTGTCATTCAAGTCGAGATGCTCCAGCGCCGTCAGTGTTGCGAGATGTTTCAAGCCGGCGTCCGAAATGCCCGTTCCCGTGAGTTCTAACTGGGTGAGTCCTGGTAGGTTGCGTAACTGCTGAAGTCCCGTATCCGTAATCGCAGTGCGCCGCAAACCAAGTGATGTCAGGCCCGACATCGTGGCAACCGTTTCCAGACCTTTGTCGGTAATTTGCGTATCGGACACGTCCAGTTGCTTCAGTTGACGGAACCCTCGAAGATGCTGCAGGCCGTCGTCCGTCGCTGTCGCGTGCAGTGGCGATATAAGCTCAAGCTGCTTGAAGGGTTCGAGGGACGCCAACATTGCGTCATTCATTGGAATCGTAGTGCCGATGCTGCGCAAACGAGTCGAACGTTTGAGATGTTTGAGACCCGCCGCCGTAACCTGAGTGCTCTCGATCGACAGCGATTCCAACTTCGTCAATTCACTCAGATGCTTCAGCCCTTCATCGCCGATATGACTGCTATCCAACGTGAGACGGTCGAGAGATGTTAGCTTACTCAAGTGAGCGAGCCCTGCATCTGTATACCCATGCCCGACCAAAGAGTTTTCGCTGAGGTCAAGAATTTCGAGCCGTCTCAGCTTACCGACATGCTTGAGCCCTTCGTCCGTCAGGTTGGGCAACGCACGCAGCGTCAAGTGACGCAGACGTGGCAGTCTCGTGAGTACAGCCAAGTCGTCATCGACGAGCATTGACTTGGCGAGCCGTACTTCGGTAACTCGCGCGAACCAATCGATGCCGATTCGATCGACCAGCCACTTGGGAGCCTTGGGCCGATCGTCATAGACTGGCGGCTGCTGTCCCGTCGCGACGGCAACCTGGGCCTCCATCTGCCGGCGATAGGTCTCCTCGAATGAAGGTTTGAAGTCGTACGTTACTTCGCCCCCGAGTTCGCGGATGCGCTTTGTCGCGATATTCTGGTCGTGCGCCTGTTGTGCTCGCGAACCAATCAAAACTGCAAATACCGTCATGACAATTAGCAGTGTCTTTAGGCTGTACGAGTGCCAGCGACGTAGCGTCGACTCAGAATTGAACTTCGTGAGTGTCATCCAGTGCTCGTTCTCGAAATCAAGTTGCGACCAGGCCTGAAAAATGCACTCGCTCAATAGAGTACTGCGTCCTAGTTGATGGCATCGCGCCGACGAGGACGCGCGAAGACGTGATCCACTGCGGCCGAAACGTTCGCCAATGACGGCTGATTGGGAGATGAATAGGTTCCGGCTTGGAAGGCGAGGACGATGTCCGCCGAGGTGAAATCTCCGTCCAAATTCCAATCGCCCTCTGCAAACGTCGAGTTGCCAGCGATACCGTCGAGATATTCACCTGCTTGGAAGACAAGAATCAGGTCTGCGGCGTCGAATATGCCGTCATCATTCGAGTCGCCGATCAGGCGGTTCTCGTGCCAGGCGATAATGCCCTCGTGGTCTGAGGCCGAAAGCAAGTCCAGGTCGCCGTCTGCATCCATGTCGACAATCTCAAACGAACCGCCTGTAAGTTCTGTAAAGGGACCGATAGGTTGCGGAGCTGCAAACGCGCCGTGTCCGCCGAGGTTCTCGTTCCAAAACGTATAATGATTGAATTCATCGGCAGTCACCACGTCCAGATCGCCGTCACTATCGAGGTCTGCGGCGAGCACGGTGTCGATGCGAGGACGCCCATGGCGAAAGAGACCCGTCATGAGCTGCTGTCTTGGCCCGAAAGTTCCCTGGCCGTCTAGGTTTTCGTACCACGAAACGGTCGAGTCGTGCGAACCATACGAGTTGGCAAGTACGTCCAAATCGCCATCGCCATCTAGATCGGCGGCGCTAGCAAAATTCGCATGACTGAGCGCTAGATCGGGTGTCGCAATCAGCTTGCGATCGCCGAACGTCCCCGAACCATCGAGATTCTCGTACCAAGCCAGCGCATCGTCGCCAGCCGACGCTGCCAGGATATCCAGGTCGCCGTCATGATCAAGGTCAGCCGAGGTGACGGACATCGCGCGAATCGCCTGATCGGTGACTACTTGTTGTGTACCAAAGCTGCCACCGCCGTTTTCATACCAAGCAATCGTATTGTCACCCGAGGCCGCGACGAGCACATCGGGGTCGCCGTCCGCATCGATGTCGCCCGTCGCGATGCTGATCAATGATGTCGCAACCGTGTCAATCACGTGTGCATCGCTGAAAGTCCCTGCACCCAGGTTTTCGTACCAGGCAATCTTGCCCTCGCGAGATGATGCGTAGATGAGGTCTGGGGCGTTGTCGCCATCCAAATCGGCGGCGAGCAAGAGATCTGCTGGATTGCCGGTTGCCGCGATCAGATGACGTTGTGCCGAAAATGTGCCTTTGCCATCGATGTTTTCATGCCACGCTACTAAACCTTGAGTTCGCGACGCGGAAAATACATCGAGGTCGCCATCACCATCGATGTCTGCCGCGTATGTGGACCTTGCTTGCAGGCCAATTGAATCGCGCGTCGTTAAATCGATCTGATGCGGTTCAAACATTCGCGTAGCCGAAAGCGCGCGGCGTATTTCAAGCTGCTCATGACAGAGCTTAATTCGACTCAAACGGTTTACCATGATTTCGCTCCCCATCGCGAACTACTTGGCGAGCCGCACATCTACATACCCGCATGTAGCATGCTCGGCCCTCCCGAACATGAAGTTCGCCGCAAGGCGTTGGCCGCGGTTCGTTCGCATAGTGGATACTTCTAGCAGGACAAACGACGCTGGCGCGTTGCGGCGAACTGATCCACCGCACACGATTCGCGCAGGCATCTAGCAGTAGACGGCCGCTAGATATGAATTGCAAGCGCTTGCTGTTCACACAGTGTCGTAAAACAGAGCGTCAGCCGTAGCGAAGTGTTCGGAGTGCGATGGCGCAGTTATCGCTGTCTCACAATCGATGGACGGAAACGAGGGTGGCTGTTCGACGAAAGAAACGCACGATTGCCGCGGCTTCCTGACTCAAACAACGAAGCGGTTGACTCGGAAAGCGAATTGGCGTATCGTTAATCGTAGATGAACGATTAATGTTTGTGGGACTTTGTATGGCAAAGAAGACCGCCGCAAAAAGATGTGATGCGTCACCGGCAACGTTGAAGCCGGACGAGGCTGGGGACGACTTGGCGAAGCTCGCCTGGGCGATCGCTCATCCGGTTCGAGTTCAGATCCTCCGCATGCTGATCACACGCGACGCCTGTGTGTGTGGTGAGATCGTCAGCCGTTTGCCGCTTGCCCAATCGACGGTGTCGCAGCACTTGAAGATTTTAAAGGAGTCTGGTTTAGTGCAAGGCGAGGTCGACGGTCCCAAAGTGTGCTACTGCATCAACAAAGCAGCTCTGACGAAGTTGAAGCAGCTAGTCAAAAGTTTGTGAGCCTGTTTTTTTACTTGTAATCATCGTTTAGCGGCGATGGACGATCATAGGCAGGGAGATAACAATGAGTCACGTGCAGATTTTCGACCGGGCAATGTGTTGCAGTACGGGTGTTTGCGGACCGCAAGTCGATCCGGTGTTGCCCAAGTTCGCAGCAGATGTCGAATGGTTGAAAGCCAAGGGGCACGCGGTAGATCGATTCAACCTGGCGCATGATGGCGTACAATTCTCCAAAAATGCCACGGTGCAAACGATGCTTACCGAGGAAGGCGTCGATTGTCTTCCGCTGATCTTGGTCGATGGACAAGTTGTAAGTCGCAGTGATTATCCATCGCGTGAGAACCTGGCGGTCTGGACGCAAACGAAACTGCACGATCCGTCCGAATTGCCGATCGCAGATGGTGGTTGTTGTGGTGGTTCGAAATGTTGTTAACGTCAGGTGTCGGCCATGGACTTGCTAGGCATACGAACTCGGAACCTGTTCTTCACAGGTAAAGGCGGCGTCGGCAAAACATCACTCGCGTGCGCGACCGCAGTTGCGCTAGCGGATCACGGCAAGGCCGTTTTGCTGGTCTCGACCGACCCGGCCTCCAATCTCGACGAAGTGCTGGGGACAGAACTATCGAACCGTCCTACGCGTGTGGGTACGATCGCCAGCTTGTGGGCGATGAACATTGATCCCGAGCAAGCGGCACGCGAGTATCGCGAGAGAATGGTCGCGCCCTTCCGCGGCGTGTTACCGGAAGTCGCCGTGCAGAGCATGGAGGAGCAGTTTTCTGGATCATGCACGCTGGAGATTGCTGCATTCGATGAGTTTGCCAAGCTCTTGGGAGATCCATCCGCCACAACGGAGTTCGGCCATGTAATCTTCGACACGGCACCGACGGGCCATACACTTCGTTTGCTGACGTTGCCGTCCGCTTGGTCGGGGTTTATGGAGAACAACACGTCCGGCACATCCTGTTTGGGGCCCTTAGCTGGACTGCAGTCT
>JAGQPK010000349.1 GCA_020426755.1 Planctomycetales bacterium | reverse complement strand
CGACGGCTGACTCCCCTGCGACAATCTCCAGCGTCTCACCTTCGTCTGCATTGCCAATGAACTGGATTCCAATGGCGGCCTTCGGCCCAACCGTTATCGGCCCCAATTCACCGACGTGTTGACGAACGGTTTGACCATTGATTTGCGCTACGGCATCGAGCGAGATCGTGCCGAGTTCTTGTCCCTCATTGACGCTCGCGTCAGAACGCAAATGAATGGCGGCTTTGGTACGCAACTGACCGGACTCAATGATCAACGGCGACATGATCGACAATTGCTCCGGTACGTTCGCATACTCAATCGCGATTGGCCCGTCAAAACCGTCGTTGCGTTCCACTTCAACTTCGTAACTCACTCCGGCAAACGCATTCGTATCTCCGGGTTGAAGTAGCTTGGTATTCTTTGTCGTCAACTTTGCCGAAAAACTCGGCTGAGGCGCGCGCGCATGAAGCGTATAAGTGAATTGCTCCCCGGACAGGTTGCGAGCATCCTCCACGACGACAAAGTACTCGCCGTCGGCCGGTGCCGTGAAGGTCAAATACGAATCGGTCCCCCAGCGACGCAGGCTTTCGTCGTCGTTTTCATAATTGACCACAAACACCGGCAGACCGTTTTCTGGCAAAGGCGTACCGGGCGGGAATGGTTCCACGATGTAGCATGGCTCTTGCAGCGCATGCGTCGTCGGCGTTGTTTCAAAGAACGCATGGCGCTGGCCATAATTCGGATAGACGTTGAAGCCTGAGTCAGGGCCGCGTGGGTAGTGATAGAACTTGACAACCTCGCCATTGGCATAGAGAAGTTGATTGAGCTGCATCTCTTCCCAATTGTGCAAGCGAAAATCACCCGTCTGCACCGAATCCTTGCCACGAAACGTGAAGTAAGAATCACGCACAGCCCGCAAGAGAATACGCGGCACACTGCGTCCTTGATCATCCAAGATTCGCAATCGTGAATCGAGTGAGGAACCGGCACGCGCTGCATCGACGGTGAAGATCCAAGTTTCGCCCGCGCGAGCTGTGAAGGCATATAGATCCTGATCCGTCAGGGAAGCGCCTGCGGCTGCGTCGCCGCGATGGATCGTCCCCGTGACTTGAAACGGTAGCGTCAGACGCATCGCTGTCGAGAGTTCGTCGTTCGGTTCCACTTCCACCGCGGTGACCGTTGCTGCGGAAGCATCGACTATCGGCCCATCAGCCTGGTTCGCTTCTGCAGCCACTGAAGTAGACTTTTCAACGTCGCTCAGTGCGATCGTCTCCAGCCCTCCATCCATGCGGCCAACATGTACGCGCCGTGTGGTCTCATCAACCGCCAAAACCTGTGCCGCTTCACCTCGCAGAGTCTGCGTTTGCAATAATCGCAATCCGGTTACATCCCAGCTTTTGATCGTGCGATCCGAGGATGAACTCACCAGCTCTCTTCCTTGATTCGCAAAGCGGATGCGTTGGATTGGTTGTTCGTGTGCGTAGCGTGCGATGAGCAACGGATTGATCTGCGGGCTTTTGGTCGACTCGAGTTGCCACAGCCGAATTCGATTGTCGGCACCGGCCGCAGCAACGAGTTTTCCATCCGGGCTGATCGCAACCGAGTATTGTTCGAGTAGTGGTTGGCTCATCGTATCGAGCCGTTGGCCTGTCTCCGCGTCCCAGATCTTCACCGTCGCATCGCCACTTGCGCTGGCGAGTACATGGCGATCTACTGCGTTTGGCGCAAACGCCAAGTCGAACACCGGACCATTGTGCCCTTCGAGAGTGCGCAATGGTTTGGCCGCAGCGAGATCCCAAACGATAATTTTGCGATCGTAGCCAGCCGTCGCCACCCGCGTTTCGTCACGATTAATCGCCACGGCATAGATCGCATCGTGATGCGAATTCGCCCAGGGCGTCACCTTGCCGGTTGCCAGTTCGACATGCCAAATGTCGCCGGTCTTTCCTGGCATGCCCCCCACCACCAACATGCGATCTTGTTGATGGGAGAACGCGATTGCGTGTACCTTCGCGGAACCTAATTCGAAGCGTCGAATGAACTGCCGATCACTCGTCAATAAATCAACAGCTCCGAAGCGACCGACAGCCAACCAGTTTTCTCTCACGGCCAAGGCAGTCGTCGGTTTGGGAGCAAGGCTGGCCAGCTCAGAATCGATTACGTACGGCTCCTCAGCTACGACCGCATCAGCCGAGTCGTTCGCCCCGGCGTCGATCCACCGCTTCACGTGCTGAATCTGATCTGGCGGCGGCGCCGGGTTACCCTCTGGTGGCATCCGTAGTTCAGCGTCTGGCTGCAGAACTTTCCAGAGCGAACTCTCTGCAGATTCTCCCAGCACAACCACAGCGCCGTGTTCGCCGCCTTGCATGAGCGAGGTGAAATCGACCAGCGACAGTTCGCCTTCTCGATCATCTTCGTTGTGACAGCCGGCACAGTACTTTGTTAGCAGCGGTTGAACGTCACGACGAAAATCGGTTTCGGTCGCCCCAGCACTTGGCAACACGATCGATCCGACTATCAGCAATAGAATCAGAGTGCGATACATCACAGATCTCGAGAGAATGGCTTCACGAAGGGTGGTTTCGACGGACGCGTAGGGAAACTCGACTAGTGGTTGAAGAGGAACTCGCGACTGCTCATTAACCCCCAGTAAAGATCCTCCAACGCAGCGCGCTGTTCACTCGGATCACTGCCTGCGATTTCCGCCGTGAGTTGCTCAAGTTCGCTGTCCGTCGGTTGTCGTGACAATGTTCGCAGGTAGGCGACACGAATCACATTGCGCCAGTCGGGAGCAAGTGTCAGCGTGGCCGTCACGCAACTGTTCGGATCGGCGAGACGTTCGTTAATGGTGTCACCGTTGCTCAAGTGCAAGGCCTGCACAATGCTGGGTGTATTTGAGCGTTCACATTCGCAGGTGATATCACGTGCATTCCGCCCAAACACGTCCAAGAACCCGGATACGATGGCAGAATCGTGTAGTTCCAGGGCACGCGTACCGACCGGGTAATCGTCGGTCTTCTGGACATCGCTACCGTCGTAACCGATTTCCACAAATCGACTCGGTACACCCGTCACTTGTGCGATCGCATCCAAGAGGATCTCAGCGTCAAGACGCCGTGCGTAGTAGCGACTGAAGTTCACTTCATCCTGTTCGTTACCGGCCAAAGGTTGACTTGATCGCTGATAAGTTTCTGAATTGAGGATCACGCGCATGAGGTGTTTTAGATCGAAGGCGTGATTCTGCAGGTCCTGGGCAAGTTCCTCCAAGAGGCGTTCATTACTCGCCGGGTTCGAGATGCGCAGGTCGTCGACTGGGTTGACGATTCCCTTACCGTGAAACGCGGCCCAAACCCGATTGACGATTGCTTTACTGAAATACGGATTCTGCTCCGGCGAAACGAGCCAATCGGCCAGGTATTCACGGCGATCTCCACGAAACGTGTCGGGCAGTGGAGTACCATCGAGTGGAGCGGGCCATTGTGGACGACCACGCAATGGTTGGACGAGCTCACCCTGATTCGCAACGATTAACGTTCGTTCGCCATCGCCATTCCGCGCATCGCCGCCCCAGCCTTTCGCTTTGACACGAGCAAAAAAGTTGGCCATGGCGTAATACTCATCGTTTGTCCATTTTTCCAGCGGGTGATTGTGGCATTTAGCGCAGCCAATCGATAACCCCAGAAAGGCCTGACACACGTTCTCCGACATCGACTCCGGGTCTTGATGCAAGGCATAAAAGTTCGTGGCGCCATTGACGGTACTGCTTCCCTTGGCTGTCACGACTTCGCGCACGAATTGGTCCCACGGAGTATTGCGTTCCACATGCGACCGAATCCAACCGTAGTAAGCGTTCAGGGCCGCAGGGCGTAATCGTCGTCCGTTGACCAGCAGCAAATCAGACCAGCGATGCGTCCAATAATCGACGTAGGCGTCTTGCGACAACAGTGTGTCAATCAGCCGACTCCGCTTGTCGACGCTGGCGTCCGCCACGAACTGCGTGACTGCGGTAGGCTCGGGCAAACGTCCCGTCACGTCCAAATAAACACGGCGAACGAATGTCTCGTCCGAACATCGCGGCGACGGCTCGATCCTGAGTTGCTTCAGCTTGTCGTTAACACAGCGATCGACAAGATTGGCGGCCGGCATCTCCTGCCAGACGCGATCGTCAAGCGGACGATCATACGGCGAAACAATGCGGGCCATCACAATTTGGCTGGAGAACCAGACCACGATAGCTCCCTCACCAAATCCTTCGACGGTCACGACTCCTTGTTCCGAAACGCCCGCCACGGACTCGTTGGAACTCGAGAACTTGGCCCAGCGCGTCACGTCGTCGGAACCCCCGTCGGAATAATGGGCAGTCACGAGTAGTTGTTGAGTGGAGTTGGGTCTTAGAGAGGCGATCGCGGGCGTGACAACGATCTTCAAAAGTTCCGCGTCGCCGTCCGTCGGCCCTCTGGCGCCGGCGCGAATCCATTCGGTCAACAATCGATAGTCCGCGGAATCCGCCGGCAATCGCAGACCGCCTTTGTGTGGCACAGTGCCGCTCGGTTTCGTCAACAGTAGACTTTCCTTCGGCGACGCCAACTCAATTCGTCGTCCTCGCGCGTCCTGCGTGATGGCGCGAAAGTCACCGGCAGGATAATAGCCGCGCAGAGAGAGCTTGAAGCCACCTTTACCCGCCAAAGCGCCATGACAGGCTCCCATGTTGCAGCCTGCGCGAGAGAGCACGGGCAGCACGTGTCGACCAAATTGCCATTCCGGCGCCGTACCGTTCGGGTCAACCGAAACGTTGATCTGATCGCGCCCCAGCGGCGACGTCAGATGCAGCTGAGCCTCGCCTGGCCGAACCGGCAGCAGTCGGTCACCTTCGATCCGGAAGACCTGCTCATCGCTCGACTCCAACTTCCAGTCGGGACTGCCCAGTGCTTGTGCAGTGAGGTCCTCGACGGCAGACTCGTCGTGCATTCTTTCCACGAGAATCCGTTGGGAAAGCCCGCCTCGATATTCAAGTTTCACGTCGCGCGGTAGCAACTTGATCGCATCGCCCTGCTCTGCCGCAA
The DNA here is from genome assembly GCA_020426755.1 of Planctomycetales bacterium. Taxonomy (GTDB): domain Bacteria; phylum Planctomycetota; class Planctomycetia; order Pirellulales; family Pirellulaceae; genus JAGQPK01. The sequence goes on along the minus strand of JAGQPK010000349.1, from coordinate 890 downwards.
TTGCAGCCAAAGAGGTCAGACACAACGCGACGCCAGCCGCCCACGCCAACAAATTAGCGCCGGACAAAGGGCGTTGCCGCTGGCTGGTGTGTAATTGAAGAGATTTCGAATCCACAACGTGTCGCCTTAGTCGAAGAGTTCTCGAATGGGGCCGTACCCCACATCGACGAGTGGAAATGGTCTGCCGGACGGTCCCGGTAGGTGCGACGTGACGTCCAATCCCAAGCTGTGCATGATCGTCGCGATCACTTCCGGAGGTGCCGTCGGACGGTCGTCAGGCACGGCTCCGATCGGATCACTGGCGCCGATCACGCGGCCGCCTTGTACGCCCCCGCCGGCGAAACTAACCGTAAAGCATTGTGGCCAATGGTCACGACCGCCCGCCGGATTGACCTTGGGAGTACGACCGAACTCGGCCAAGCAGGTCACGAGCGTCTCGTCGAGCATGCCCCGTTGATGCAGATCTTCAAGCAGCGCACTGTAGGCCTGGTCGTACATCGGGGCAACGATGTCGCGCATGCCTTCGATCGACGTGAACGGTTTGGAGCCGTGAATGTCCCAAGTAATCTCGTCGAACACGGTTAGAAACGTGTTGATCGTGACGAACCGCACTCCGGCTTCCACCAAACGTCGCGCCAACAGACAACACTGTCCGAAGCGGTTACGTCCGTACCGATCGCGCGTCGCCGCCGACTCTTCGGATAGCTCGAACGCGCGGCGTGCTTGCGGACTGGTGATCAGCCGGTACGCTGCCTGAAAGTTGTCATTCATCAAACGCGCATCGTCGCTCGCTTCAAACTGTGCGACCGTTTCATCAACAATGGCGCGCATCCGTTGACGACGTTCGAGTCGTGCAACGCCGATTGATGTAGGCGGCAAGAGATCCGGAA
>JAGQPK010000348.1 GCA_020426755.1 Planctomycetales bacterium | reverse complement strand
GATTCCTCCGAAAAAAGCGATGCTCGTCCACGATGGGAAACTCCACTTGATGGACAAGGATCTGGTTGAGATCCCGCACTTGCCCATCTACACGTTCTTTAAATCAATGGCCAAGGAGTACGGTTCTGAATGTGCCGCTATCGTATTATCTGGCACGGGAAGTGACGGGTCGAAAGGCATTACCTCCGTGCGACTTTCTGGCGGCCTAGTGCTCTGCGAATCCGAGTCGACAGCAAAGTTCACGGGCATGCCGCGCAACGCCTTCCAAACGGGCTGTGTCGATTTCGTGTCACCACCAGAAGCAATGGGCAAGCTATTGCAGCGTCATGTCGCAGGTGAGGAGGGCGAATCAGACCTGCTAGAGCGAACCGATGCTGATGAGTTTGTAAAGATTTTCGAGTTAATGCGGCGGGAGTGTCAAATTGACTTCCGCCATTATAAGCCGTCTACGGTGTCGCGCAGGATAGACCGCCGCATGTCGCTTAGTGATGCCAGTTCGCTGGCACAATATGTCGATCTGCTGCGCAATGACCGGTCAGAGCTGCGCAGACTTTATCAAGACATGCTAATTGGTGTCACTAAGTTCTTTCGCGATGAGACGTGTTTCGAGTATATCGAAACAGAAGTCATCCCGGCGTTGTTCACGCGAGCAGACCCGGCACGTGGAATACGCGTTTGGGTGGCCGGCTGTGCGACGGGTGAGGAAGCATACAGCTATGCGATCCTGCTCGAAGAATATCGCAGACGCCGACTGACGGGCATCGATTTTAAGGTGTTCGCCACCGATGTACATCCCGACAGCCTAAACTCCGCCGCCACTGGGGCCTACTCGCCCGACAACATGTCCAACGTGTCGGCCGAACGTCTGGGGACATTCTTTGACAAAGACCAAGATAAGTTTGTCATCAAGCCGGAACTGCGGCGGTCGGTCGTCTTCACGGCCCACAATGTTCTACAAGATCCGCCTTTCACTGATCTCGATCTGATCTCTTGCCGCAATTTGCTGATTTACTTCGACTCGGCCGCCCAACGCAAGGCGCTGACACTGTTTCATTTCGGCCTGCGCAAAGACGGCTACTTGCTGCTGGGACCCAGTGAAACAATCGGGGAACTAGGCCATGAGTTCCAAACAGTGAACGACCGCTGCAAGTTGTTCACCAAGCGCGGCGACGGACGGCTTCCCCACGATGTTCGGCTGCCCATTCGGTTGAATGCCCGGGCACCGTTCGAGATACCTCAACGCTGGGGTAATCGCGGCGATCTCGGGTTGCGTCTGGAAAACTACGACCGACTACTTAACACGATCATGCCGCCCACCATCATGGTCGACTCGGATCGCAGAGTCATCGAGACATTCGGTGGTGCGGAGCAGTTGCTGAGCTTCCCGCCGCGCATGTTTAGCAACGATCTGCTGGATGTGGCGCCCCGTGCCTTGAGAACGCCACTTTCCGCCGCATTCCGCCGTGTGCTCAAAGATCAGCGCATGATTCGTTTGCCAGTGACGAATGTCGAACTGACGGCGGGGGAGTTCTCTTCAGTGGAGATCACCGCATGTCCGCTTGAGAAACGCAATGAAGCAAATGAGCTCTACGCAATTCAAATCACAGTACAGCCACAACAGCCGGTACCTTCGTCGCCTCCAGACGATACAAACCTCGTTACATTTGCGAATGACAATCAAGATCTCATCGAGCGAATGCGTGAACTGGAAGAAGAACTGAGGCACTCTAGAGAAAACCTGCAGGCGACAATTGAGGAATTGGAATCCAGCAACGAAGAGTTGCAGGCCACTAACGAAGAACTGATCTCATCCAACGAGGAACTGCAGAGCACGAACGAAGAACTCAACTCGGTCAACGAAGAACTACACACGGTCAATGTCGAATATCAGAATAAGAATGCGGAGCTGAGAGAACTCAACGAAGACTTGAATCACTTGTTCTCTAGCACAGACATTGGCACCGTGTTTTTGGATCGCTCGCTGGCCGTGCGCCGGTTCACGCCGAGGCTGGCCAACATTTTCAATTTGGAAGAACAGGACATTGGTCGCGAACTGGCCAAGTTCACGCATACTCTGCAACTGGACAACTTGCATGAGATGATTGCTGCGACGATGGCCGGCGGAGATATGGTGGAGCAGGAGGTCAGTGATCGCTTCGGCAACCATTATTTCATGCGAATCCTGCCTTATGTCGTGGACGCGAACATCGCCGGAGTGATTTTGACATTGACGGACATCACGACGTTGGTTGCCGCGCGAGAATTGGCGCACGACAGTCAACAGCGACTTCAGGATGCGATTGATGCCGTGCCCGTGCTAGTGTCGTATATCAACGCCGACGAGCGATACGAATACGCCAACAAGGCCTACGCTCGTTGGCTGCACAAACAGGGCGATGGCTTGATCGGACAACAAGTTCGCCAAGTGCTGGGTGACAAAACATATCAAAACATCTCGCCACACATCGATCGTGTGCTGTCAGGCGAAGCGCAAACGTTCGAACACGAAATCGATACCCACGCGGGTCCGATCTACTTGTCCGTAAGTTACACACCACATCGATTGGAATCGGGCAAGGTCGTCGGCTTTTATGTGTCGGGAGCTGACATCACGCGAGTCAAGCATGCGGAGCGTCAACTGGAACAGACGGCCAAACTTGCCCGAGCAGCTAACGAGGCCAAGAGCGACTTCTTGGCAAAAATGAGCCATGAAATTCGCAGCCCAATGACGGCCATTCTGGGCTTCGCTGACATTCTGGATGGACAACTCAAACAACCCGACAATCGCGATTGCGTCGACGTAATCCGCAAGAATGGCCAGCATCTACTTGATCTGATCAACGACATCCTGGATCTATCGCGAGTGGAATCGGGCAAGTTGCAGTTGGAGCAGATCAACTTCATACCAGCAGATGTGATCCGTGAATGTCATAATACGGTTCTGCCGAAGGCCAATAGCTCCGAAACCGTACTTGTACTCCACATCACGGACGACCTGAATCAGGTGATGCTGGGTGATCGGCGGCGATTCAGGCAAGTCGTACTTAACTTGCTATCTAATGCAGTCAAGTTCACAGGACACGGACAAGTTAGTGTCACAGCGGAGCGAAACGACGGATTACTGCAAATTGTCGTTGCCGACAACGGTTGCGGTATCGCAGCAACTGAGTTACCGACGATCTTCGAGCCGTTTTCGCAGGTGGACAACTCCGACACTCGTAAGTATGAAGGCAGCGGTCTTGGCTTGGCCATCACCAAACAACTTGTCGCCAGCATGCAAGGCACCATCTCCGTCACCAGTGAACTGGGCTCCGGCAGCGAATTCACGGTGACACTGCCTTGGCGCGACGGGTCAGGGCCTCCGGTCAGTGATACGGTAGAACTGGTACCACAAGGCCCTTGCCTCAAAGGCAAATTGATCATGGTCATCGACGATCGACGCGACGTGCGATTCATTGCAGAGTACATGCTGCGAGATGCCGGTGCCGATGTGGAAACAGCCGAGAACGGACAACAAGGCATCGATCTACTGCAACGTCTCAAGGCTGAACAGCGGCTGCCGGACTGCGTTGTAACTGACATACAAATGCCGGAAATGGACGGATACGAGACCACCAAGCGGTTACGCTTGGACGGATACAAGCGACCGATTCTCGCCTTAACCGCATCGGCGATGAAAGAGGAACGCGAGAAATGCTTGCGGGCCGGTTGTACCGCACACATGGCCAAGCCGATCAACCAGTCCGCTTTCGTGCGGACAATCAATGACTTGGTTTCTGGAATCAGCGTCGATGACGAATAGCAATCATGCCGGACTTGTCGTAACCTATGCAATCGACCACGCCGACAAGCTGGTCAACGTCAACGAGGAATGGACTCGCTTCGCTCAAGAGAATGAAGGCGGCACACGACTCCACCCAGAAAGCGTGATCGGTCAGTCGCTATGGACATTCGTCCGCGAGGATACCCTGCAGCAGCTCTATCAGCAGCTCGTCACAACGGTGCGCCAAAGTCACGTCCAAGTGAACTTCGACTTTCGCTGCGACTCACCCCGCTTTCGCCGCCATATGCACATGACAATGACGCCACGTGAAGACAATCACGTGCAATTCACAAGCGTCACAACTCGAATCGAAACACGCAACGATGGCCTGCGTGCTGCTGCGGCCTTCACCGGTGTAACACATGTTACGCGTTGTAGTATCTGCAATCTGTATAAACTGTCAGACGGTCGCTGGAGCGAAGTCGCAGCAGCCCTCGACCAGGACGGCCTGCTCAATTCCAACCAACGCCCTCGATTAATCTGGGGCGTTTGTAATCCGTGCAAGGAACGACTCGCCGCCACAACTTAGCGGGCGGCGATGTTCCGTCTGGATCGTGTTCCTTCTCGCACTCGATGCTCGTACTCGGTGCTCGTGCTCGAAAGCCCCCCCAAACAGCCACAGCTGGCCTCACCCCACAGCGTGTAACGGATTCGAGTACGAAGCCGCTCCCGTCTGTGAAACTCCTACTCGCGAACGACAACTCAGATGGGTCGCGCGAAATTGAGAAAAATCCTGGCTATAATGGCGACACATTTGGATTTTCCTCGCATCTAATGCACTGGCACTCTCCGTGAGCAGCGAAACGCCCTGCGAATTGTCCGACTTAATCCTGCGTGCCAAGCAAGGCTGTTCGGCATCGCTGGGGCAGTTGCTGGAGATGTATCGGAGCTATCTCCGGTTGATTTCGTCGTTCCAGATGAGCCGCCAAATGTTAGAGAAGTTCTCGCCGTCGGATATTGTGCAGGGCACTTTCCTGCAAGCACACCGGCGGTTTACTGAGTTCCAGGGAGGTACTGAGCGAGAATTGATCGCATGGCTACGGAAGATACTCGCCTCACACATGGGTATGGAAATTCGCAAATACACCGCCCGGGCACGTGACGTTCGCGTCGAGCGACGATTGCAACAACAGTTAGATCAATCGTCACTCGTACTGGCCGGCGTATTCTCTGCAAGTACAGAATCGCCGAGCCAAACTGCGTCGCGGCGGGAACGCGCCGTCATTCTCGCCAACGCGTTGTCACAACTGCCCGCGAACTATCGCGAAGTGATTGTTCTGCGACATCTGCGCGCCTACCGCTTCAGTGAAGTGGCGGCAGAAATGAATCAATCCGTCGACAGTGTCCGAGCGATGTGGCGACGCGCGATCAAGCGGTTACGCGAGCTGCTCGGAGACAATGTGCTCTGATGGACGGCTCGCTCGACGATCTGCCTAAGTCTGCCGAAGAGCGTCTCGAGTTGCGAGTCGAACAGGCTATGGAGCAGTACCTGGATCAACTCGAATCTGGAACACCTCTTGACCGCGTTGAGTTCTTACGTCAACACGCTGACATCGCGGATGAGTTGTCTCAACAAATTGAGGCGATCGAGTTTCTCCACCTGGCCACACCCGAAGTACTTGGAGCCGGCGACGACGAGGAACTGTCACATCCACCGGTTGCGGATGCAACAGCGCTCGGAGACTTTCAGTTAATACGTCCCATCGGGCGTGGTGGCATGGGAATCGTTTACGAAGCGATTCAAATCTCGCTGGACCGCCGTGTTGCGGTGAAGGTGTTGCCGTTTGCGTCGATGCTGGATGCCAAGCAGCGCAAGCGGTTTAAGAACGAGGCGCGGGCTGCAGCGACTCTCGACCATCCCAACATCGTGCCGATCTATTTTATCGGCCAAGAACGAGGGGTCCACTTCTATGCGATGCAGTTGATTGAAGGGCAAAGCCTGACGGAAGTGATCCGCGGCCTGAGCGACACTGAGCAAAAGCCCGCTGACTCCACAACGATTACGACTACCTTCAGCACGCAACGAGTGCGGTCGCGCGACAAGTACTACCGCAGTATCGCGGAACTAGGAGCGCAGATCGCCCAGGCCCTGCAGCACGCACACGAGCAAGG
>JAGQPK010000347.1 GCA_020426755.1 Planctomycetales bacterium | reverse complement strand
CAGAATCGTGGAAATAATGGCGATCAGCCCCAGCCGAGAGGGCGCTAACTGCCGCAACTGAATGAGACAGCTCATCAGCAAACCGATATAGCCCACTGCCAAGGCCCCACCGGACAACCGTTGCAGCGACTCGCCCGGCTCTCGATAACGCCGCAGCTCGAACAGGAAAACTCCGCCGATACTGCACGCCGCTCCCAATGTCGTCCACCCCATCTTGCCGACGGGGCAAACGTTCGGGTAAGCGGTCCATGCGAGCGGCGTCATGGAGATTCCCGTCGTTGTCATGGCTGCTAAAACGTTCGCCGTACGCGATACTGCCAGCCCACGAGCGTGCAACAGATCGTTCAATTCTGCGGCTGCCATGCCACTGGCGGCGAAGGCCAATAGCGCCAAGTAAACACCCGGTCGACCGCCATGATGCTGATCATCCAAGTAGAGCAAGGCGAAGAAGGGAACGAGAATTCCCGCTGCCGCGATCAGACGCCAGCGAAGCATGTGTCGCAAGTCCTTTCTAAGCGAAACGATCGCCACCCCTCGGGAAACATGCCGCGGAGCGAGCGGCCAGAAGTACTCTCGCGACTACGCTGGATTGTTGAGACCACCAAATCTGCGATCGCGCGCAGCGAAATCGCGGATCGCGTGCTGCAAGTCCTCCACACCAAACTCCGGCCACGCCTTTTGCGTCACCCACAGCTCGGCGTAGCTGATCTGCCAAAGCAAGTAATTGCTGATCCGCATCTCACCGGCCGTGCGAATCATCAAATCCGGATCCGGCATGCCCCGTGTGTACAAATGCTCTGAGATAACGCTTTCGTCAATCTGGTCCGGTGTTAACTGCCCAGCCTGAACACAACCGGCAATATCGCGAACCGCATCGACGATCTCCAGCCGACCGCCGTAGTTAATCGCCAAGCAGAGACAAGTTCCAGTATTATCCCGACTTAGCTCAATCGTCTTGTCGATTTCGCGAAGCGCATGATCCGCGACGCCCGCGCGCCGGCCGATTACTTGCACCCGAATGTTCTGCTGCATGATCAAGGAGCGTTCCTCGATCATGTACTGCTCCAGCAGATGCATGAGAAAATCGAGTTCGGTGCGAGGACGCTTCCAGTTCTCACTGGACAAGCAGTAGAGCGTAAGTTGCTCGATTCCCAAACGGGCACATTCCTCGACGGTGTTGCGGACGCTTTTGACGCCCCGTCGATGTCCTTCAATCCGCGGCAGCCCCTGCCGCTGAGCCCAGCGGCCATTTCCATCCATAATGATGGCGATGTGCCGAGGCAGACGTTCCTGAGGAACGTCGAATTCATTGACGTCGTTCGGTAGCGATTGCGTTGTCATTTAAGATCGCGCCAGCTTGCCGTATGTCTCCGCCAGTTCGGCGTCCAAGAACATTGTTTGCGCCCGATCAGGGCCGACGGATACCACTCCCACAGGACGGCCAATGAGCTCACCGATACGCTGAATGTATCGCTTGGCATTCTCCGGCAAATCTTCAGGTCGGTCGATTTCCGAAACATCTTGTTGCCAACCTGGCAACGTCTCGTATACCGGCTCTGCGCGGCGCAAATCGTCGACGTGGCTGGGAAAGTCGCCTACTTCTTTACCATCGATCTTGTAGGCCACGCAAACTTGAATTTCCGAAAGCTCACACAAAACGTCGAGCATCATCAGTGACAGGAAAGTGACACCGCTGAGCCGCGCGGTATAGCGCACGGCCACTGCGTCGAACCAACCACAGCGGCGCGGCCGACCGGTCGTTGTGCCGTACTCGTTGCCCCGGTCGCGAATGTGCTGTCCGACTTCGTTGTCTTGTTCCGTCGGGAACGGACCGCCACCCACGCGTGTCGTATAGCACTTGATGACGCCAATCACGCGGTTGATTGCGCTTGCCGGCACGCCAGACCCCGATGCCACACCGACACCTGAACTGTTGCTGCTGGTGACGAACGGGTATGTGCCGTGGTCGATGTCGAGCAATGCACCTTGTGCACCTTCGAACAGAATTCGGCGATTAGCTTCTACGGCGTCTAGCAACATCGGTGTCGTATCGGTTACGTGCTCTCGCAGTTGTTCGGCATATTGAGCGAACTCACGATGTATCTGCCCGGCATCCAGCGTCACCGCCTCTCCACTCAAACTGCTGAGCAACTGCTGTTTAGCAACGGTCAGATGCTCAATCTTCTCGCGAAAATCCGGTCGATACATGTCGCCCAGCCGCACGGCCGAATGCCGCCCCACCTTGTCACGGTAACAGGGACCAATTCCCCGCAACGTCGTGCCGATGTTCTCCCCCTCGACGACCACCTGATTCTGAATGCGGTCTTCGTGCAAGTGCCACGGCATCACAACGTGCACACGGTCGCTAATCAGCAAGTTGTCCGCGACGCGGATCCCGCGGTCCCGCAGCGTGGAAATCTCCTGCAAGATCGTAGGCGGGTTGAGTACGACGCCCGGCGTAATCAGGTTCTTTACTTGCTCGTTCAGTATCCCGCTGGGAATGTGGTGGAGCTTGTAGACCTGGTCGCCAACGACCACCGTGTGGCCAGCGTTGGCTCCGCCCTGGTAACGGACGACCAGCTCAAAGTCTGACGTAAGCAAATCAACCAATTTGCCCTTCGCCTCGTCTCCCCACTGCAGACCAATAACGCACGTGCCTGGCACTTCTATTCCCCTTGTCCGGATCTGATGGAATCCCTAGCGAGCACGACAAACCCGCCAGTCTACGGCCAAGCGACGACCTCAGCAAGTCGCAGCGCGACCGCCCTCGTATAAGTTTCGACGCATCACCAAACGCTCGCTTCGCCGCTCAACCCCAAGCCACCCCACATCTGAGGACTCCGCCTAGGCCATCTCAACCGATTTTACCAATTTTAACCAAAGGATCATTGATACCGCCTTTGCCACATATTAGCTTAGGGGCGGCGTAGTCCGACTGCGCTTTGTACGACCAGTCCTTATGCGGACAGAATTGTCTAATGATCTTTTGGTGGAGATTGCATCGATGACTCGTATTTCGGCATTTATTGCCTTGGCTTGCCTACTGACGGCAACCGCGCAAGCAGACCAAATCGCGGTGAAGAACGCTGGCTTTGAAGATCCGGTCCAAGACGTCGGCGGCTGGTCAAACGACCTGCCCGACTGGGCTGGCCCCACGAACGCTGGTGATTCGTTTATTGAATACATTGACACCTTCCATTCCGAGGGCAACAACCACCTCGGTATGGCTCAAGGTGCCGAAGTCTCCCAAGACTTGGGTGTGCCGGCTCTGCCCAACACGACCTATCAGATGACGGTCGGTGTTGGCCGCCGCAACGCTTCCTTCACCGTCGCCGGCAACCTTTCGACCTTCGGTCTCTATGTGGGCGCTGACGCCCTCGATGGCGGCACGCTCCTGGCCAATGCCTCAGTTGATGCTTCGCTGATTGCCGCGGATCTGATGTTCGAAGACTATTCGCTGACGTACACGACTGGCGACACCGTGCCTGCTGGCAACCTGTTCGTGTCGCTCAGCTCGACCGGCGTGAACCGCGCTCACTTCGACAACATCCGCATCGCAACGGTGCCGGAACCGGCTTCGTTCGGCCTAGCTGTCATGGGCCTGCTCGGCTTGGCTGCTCGCAGCCGCCGCCGCTAGTCTGAGGATTTGCGACGGGCGACATCATTAAAGTCACCGACGTCTACCCAGACTAACGCAAACTCTTAAAAGAACTCGCAGAAGCGAGCCGCGATCATTCGACGCGGCTCGCTTTTTTTGTAGACTGACGTCTGATGCTTGCGGCTGCAATGGAGTAGCGGCAATCGCGAACAACGCAGCACTGCTCACGTGGGTTCATGTCTCCGCAGCCCCCCTCTCGAATTTCGCCACGAACTTGGTTTGCCGTTGCAGTCGTGACGACCGTACTCGTCACTGCAGGCCCCGTCTGGAACTTGTTCCGCGCCGCTCCCAACACGAGCGACGAAGGGAACGTAGTCGAGCGCGATAGCGCAACACTGCCGCCGAAGTCGGGTGGCGGCCCTTCGTCGACCGCAGTCGCTGACATCGACACGCCGACCCTTGCAGCTGAACGGATCCAACCGCCTGAATTCGTCAACACGACTGCTGCCCAGCAAGCCACCATGACGTCCGTCGTCATTGACCAGCGGAACAAGCTTCCCACCGGCGATGCAGGCGAAGAAGGTTGGCAAAGCGAAGCGTTCAGCGAAGCCGCGTCACAACGCCTAGGGCAATTTGCCAAATGGCTCGCGGAAGCAGATGTGCTGGACGAAACCGCCTTGGGCGAATGGTGTCACGCCGATGCTACAGCGCGACTCTTTGATGCGGATTCGTTGCCAATTGAGTTCCAAGACGAGTTGGTCACGGTCGCGCGAGGTAAGGCGGCAGCAATTGCGTTAACAGAGAGACCGCCGCGCGAGCTGAATTTGGCCAGCATCGCTCATGCTCTGCAAGCTCGGCGCGCATCCTGGCACCACGCGCGTCACGCCAAATTCAAGCTCTACCGAGTCGCCATCGACGGCCACAATGCGACAACTGAGCAGTTCGTGCACCTCTCCGGATCAGCGACAGGCCAAACTCGAGAATACAACAGCACTTGGCGGTTCGCCTGGAGCCAGCGCGATGCGTCGCAACCACCGAAGATCCATCGCATCGAAGAAGAACGCATTGAAGTAGTGACAGCCAAGCGTCAGCAGCAGCCCTGGCTGGCGGATTGCACGGCGTCGCTTATGAGTGCCGTTCCGTCGTACGAATCTGAATGGCTCAACAGCATCCCTCACTGGTTAACTCGTTTGGAGGCGGCCCAAGGCGTTTATAATTTCGGCTATCACGGCGTTGCAATCGCGGACGTGAATTCAGATGGCTTAGACGACGTCTACCTCTGCCAGACAGGTGGTCTACCGAATCGCTTACTCCTGCAACGGCTTGACGGTACGCTGGAAGATGTCTCAGCTGCCGCTGGCGTGGACTACTTGGACAACACCCGCGCAGCGTTATTCATCGACCTGGATAACGACGCGGATCAAGACTTGGTGTTGACGACCGCCTCGGGTGTCATCTTGTTGGAGAATGATGGACAACTGCGATACAGACCACGCGCCCGCATCAACAGCATCCGCCACGGGTTTTCCTTGGCTGCCGCCGACTTTGACCAAGATGGGCAATTAGACATCTACGTTTGCGTCTACTACGGCGACAACGATGCCGCATCGGAACTGCCATTGCCCCTGCCGTATTTCGACGCCCGCAATGGTGGCGCAAATCACTTGATTCGCAACGAGGGTGATTGGAAGTTCACGGATGCTACCGAGCCAGCGGGATTGGGCGATGAGAATTTCCGCTTCAGCTTTGCGGCCACTTGGGATGACATCGATAACGACAGCGATCTCGACCTGTTAGTCGTCAATGATTTTGGCCCGAATCAGCTGTATGAAAACGAAGCGGGCCACTTTCGCAACGTCGCGAATCAGAACGGCCTCTTGGACGGTGCGTTCGGCATGTCGGCTACAATTGGTGACTACGATCGAGACGGCCGCGATGACATTTATGTGTCCAACATGTTCTCAGCTGCTGGTAACCGCGTAACAACTCAACCAAATTTCAAATCGACAGAAGACGCGGCAACTCGGGAAAAGTTCCAACGTCTGGCGCGGGGCAATAGCCTGTTTCGTAATCGAGGCGACGGGACATTCGACGATACGAGTGTCGACATGAACGTAACAATGGGTCGTTGGAGTTGGGGATCGTTGTTCGTCGATCTCGACAACAACGGCTGGGACGATTTGTTGGTCGCGAATGGTTTCGTGACGGGCCAACAAACGGACGACTTGTGAAGTGTGCTCTGGCGGCAGGTCGTGTCGCACTCACCAGTTTCCAATGAGCAAATGGCATCGGTCAGAGACACTGATTCCATTTACCGGCGCAACTTGGCGCACATCAAC
>JAGQPK010000346.1 GCA_020426755.1 Planctomycetales bacterium | reverse complement strand
GCGCGATCGCATTCCTGCAAGGGACCGCTAGTTTGTCGCAGATCGTCTCAGGTCTCACGCCGGGTGAGACGTATGTGCTGAGCTTCGACTACAACGCACGCAACTGCTGCGACGACGTGCCGATTCCAGGCCTGTTGATTGATCAGGATCCTGTGGCCGATTTCCCACCCGATGATCAAATCGACGGACTGGCGCCGGTTGGCGGGGCCAACCCGTGGTACCACTATGAGCAAACATTCGTAGCAGATAGCGACTCATTCGAACTGACCATTCAGACGACATCGGCCGCTGGCGGCGATTCGACGCTCATCATCGACAACGTCAGCGTGGCGTCGCCCAGCGTCGACGGCGATTTCAATCGGGACGGCGTCCTGTCGGCACTCGACATCGACCTGCTATCCGAAGAGGTCCGCGCTGGCACGAACCTTGCCGAGTTCGACATGAACTCCGACGGCAAGGTGGACGAGGCCGACCGTAAGGTTTGGGTGGAAGACGTCAAACGCACCTACTTCGGCGACTCGAATCTCGACGGTCAGTTCGATTCCGGTGACTTTGTCGAAGTGTTCTCGCGCGGCGAGTACGAGGACAACATTCCAGGCAATTCGACGTGGGCCGACGGTGACTGGGATGCTAGCGGTGATTTTGACAGCGGTGATTTCGTGACCGCCTTCGTCAGCGGCGGCTATGAAGCCGGCCCCCGCGCCGCTGTCAGCGCCGTGCCGGAACCCAGCGGCCTGCTTCTCGCCCTACTCGGCGGCCTCGGTCTACTGCGCCGCCGCAAGTAAAGCGGCGAGCTCTCTATTCCCCCTCCCGAAGATGGCGTCACTTCCACGCGACGCAACACCGGGAGGGGGGGGCTAGCGAATTTTGAATATCGAATTCTGAATTTTGAATGTCGAATATCGAAGTGCGCGGACGGAGGTTCTCAATGGAGAATCAACTACCCCTTTCAGGCACTTCGAAATCCAACATTCGAAATCCAACATTCGATATTCGATATTCAAAATCCAGTCTCCTCCGCTCCCCTCGTCGCCTCAAGACGACTCGCCCATCTGGCCGAAACTAAGGGACTTAGGAAATTTTGCGTGCTCGCCTGGAACGAGCCGCTGAAAATGGCTAGAATGCGGGGCTTATCACCGGACTCAGGTTGAATTGGGGAAGACTATGCCCAAACAGAAGACTCACAAGGGAACCAAGAAGCGGTTTCGCTTGACGGGAACTGGCAAAGCCAAGCACCGTCAGGCGGGTACCAGCCACTTGGCGGCGCGGATGAGCCAAAAGCGGAAACGCAATCTCCGCGGCACGACCACCGTCGACAAGACGATGGTCACTGCAATCACCAAGGCACTCAACGGTTACAGTTCATAAGAACCGACCGGCCGACGGGGTTGCAGCATAGGCACGTACGCGGGCAGGACAACGCCCACTCATCGCGAGCGGGGGCCTGGCGGACGAACGAATCGAGGATAGTTAACGATGCGTACTACAAAGGGTTCCGCAAGGAATCGTCAGAAGAAGCGCCTGTTCAAGCGGGCCAAGGGTTACACGGGTGGACGCGGTACGCTGCTGCGTTCAGTTAAGGAAACGCTGGTTCGCGCTGGCGCCTATGCGTTCCGCGATCGTCGTGTGCGTCGCCGTGAGTTCCGCAAGCTATGGATCACACGTATCAACGCCGCCGTGCGTGAACGAGGCATGTCGTACAGCGAGTTCATTTTCGGCCTGAAGAAAGCCAACATCACGCTTGATCGCAAGAGTCTGTCCGAGCTGGCGATTCACGATCCGGCCGGCTTCGATTCGATCGTCAACGAAGTCCGCCAAGCGTTGGCCGCTTAAACGGTTTATGAAGTTCGCCGTTGCGAGGCCGCTGTAAAGTTCGCCGCAACGCGCTAGCGTCGGTTCGAAGCGGCGCTAACCGTGGCTAGAGCGAAAACGGCCAACGCCAAGTGACGCTGTCCGGTTAACGCCTAGCTGCGACAAACGATAATTCAAACACGGCGAGCCGCTGGGGATGACTCGGCGGCTCGTTGCGTATCAGGATCAGCCAAAACAGATCAACGCCCTTCAGGTCGTTGACAACGAGGTAGTTGAGCCATGGCGCTTGCGGAGTTTCTCGAACAACTCAATCAATTGGCTGCCGAAGCGACGGCGCTGTTCGATGCTGCCGATGACGCAGAGCAACTCGAAGCGGCCCGCGTCGAAATACTCGGCGCAAAAAGTGGCCGTTTCAAAGCTACTCAAAAGCTGATGGGCGCGGTCGACGGCAGCGACCGTCCCGCGGCGGGCAAACGTCTCAACGAAGTGAAGTCGGAGATCGAAGCCAGCTTCAAGACGGCGCAGGATCGCATGACGTCGGGCGGTTCCGCCGGTGGTGCCCCAGTGCAGTTCGACCCGACGCTGCCGGGCTTGAAGCCGCAGATCGGCCGACTCCATCCCATAACGCAAACGATCGAAGAGTTAATGGACATCATGGGACGGCTCGGCTTCACCGCCGCTGACGGCCCGGAGATTGAAGACGAGCGACACAACTTCGAAGCGCTCAACATCCCGCGTGAACACCCGGCCCGCGATCCGCTCGATAACTTCTACTTATCGACGGCGCAGAAGCAGCATGAGGTCTTGCTATTGCGTAGCCAGACCAGCACGGTGCAGATCCGCGTGATGGAATCAACGCCGCCGCCAATACGCATCATTTCCTTGGGGCGCGTCTACCGGCCCGACACGGCGGACGCGACACACTATCCGATGTTTCATCAGATGGAAGGCTTGCTGATCGATCGCCATGTAACGATGGCGGACTTGAAAAGCGTCTTGCGACTCTTCGCGCGCAGCTATTTGGGAGCCGATGTCCATATTCGGTTCCGCCCGTCGTTCTTTCCTTTTACTGAACCGAGCGTCGAGGCGGACTTCAGTTGGAACCAAGGCTGGGTCGAGTTCGGCGGTGCGGGCATGGTGGATCCGAACGTGCTGCGAGCGGTCGGATACGATCCCGAAGAAGTAACTGGATTTGCATTTGGCCTGGGCGTCGAACGGCTCTGCATGCGACGACATGGCATCACGGACATTCGTGAAATCTACAAGAATGACGTTCGTTTCCTGCAACAGTTTTAACGCGCTCAGTGCGCGAGTTGCGTTTGCAGCGTCTGTCTCGAAAGCGGTTTGAAGATGATCGTTTCCTGGAATTGGTTGAAAGAGTACGTTCCGCTGACGATGTCGCCTGACGAGTTGGCACACCGCTTGGCAATGTCCGGGCTCAATCACGAATCGACGACCGCCGTCGGCAACGACTTCGCCATCGATTTAGAAGTGACGAGCAATCGTGGCGACTGCTTAGGTCACATCGGCGTTGCGCGCGAGGTGTCCGTGCTATGGCAGCAACCGTTGAGCGTACCCGCGATTGCACTACCGACGGGCAAGACGCCAGTTTCGCAGTTGACACAAGTCCGGATCGACTGCCCCGAACTATGTCCGCGCTACACAGCGCGTGTGATCCGCGGCGTGAAGATTGGCCCCAGCCCTGCTTGGCTGGCCGATCGTTTAAGAGCGGTTGGCATCGCCGTCATCAGCAACATCGTCGACATCACGAACTATGTGTTGATGGAATGCGGACAGCCTTTACACGCCTTCGACTTCGACAAACTCACAGGCCAGCAGATTATTGTTCGCGCCGCGCAACAGAACGAAGAGTTCGTTGCCATTGACCATCGCGCTTACACACTGACTCGCGACATGTGTGTCATTGCCGATGCCGAGCGCCCGGTGGCATTGGGCGGCGTGATGGGCGGAGCAACTTCCGAGGTGAGTGACACAACCACGTCAGTACTGCTCGAAGCAGCCGAATTTGCGCCGCTATCGATTCGCGGCACCGCACGCAGCCTGCGTCTGCACAGCCCGTCATCGTATCGCTTCGAACGGGGAGTGGATCCGGTGGCACTCGAATGGGCCAGTCGCCGCGCATGCCAGTTGATCCTGGAACTCGCTGGCGGTGAACTTGCAGAAGGCGTGATTGACGTTCAACCCAAGCAGCCGGCGCCGCCACAGCCGGTCGTATTACGCTATTCACAGATCAAGCGCATCCTGGGCATCGAACTTGAGCAGGATCGCGTGCTGCGTATCCTGCAAGATCTGGGGATGAAGCTGGATAGCAAGACCGACCAGACCGCCACGTGGATTAGTCCCTCCTGGCGGCGCGACCTGTCGCGCGAAATCGACTTGATCGAAGAGGTCGCGCGGATCAACGGCTACGATCAGATCCCCGAGGATGTCGGCGTCCCGATGGCGCCCTCGTCGCGGCCCGATCGGCATCGCGTTCTATCGCGCGTGCGGGACACGCTGACAGCCAGCGGCTTTCACGAGGCAATGACAGTCAGCGTTGTCGATGAAAAGTCGTCGTCGTGCTTCAGCCCCTGGTCCGACGCCGCCCCAATTCGCACCAGCATGCCGATGTTGCGTGGGGCTGATTGTCTGCGACGCAGCCTCGTACCAAGTTTGCTTGAGTCGCGCCGCGTCAATGAATCGCTGGCGAACGACACGATCGAGCTGTTCGAAACCGCCAAAGTCTACCTACCGACCACTGCCGGACTTCCCGAGGAGCAATGGATTCTGTCGCTGACCAGCGGTCGCGACTTCCGCACTGTCAAAGGCACTTTAGAGGCCATGCTGGAAGCGTTGCACGTTACTGCCGAGCTGAAGGCCGAACCCTACTCGCATGACTTTTTAGATCCAAGCTGTGCATGCCGACTGCTGTTGGGCGGCGAATTGCTTGGTTTCTTAGGCGGCGTCAGCAAGTCGGGGCGCAAGCAAATCGGTTTGCGCCGCGAGACGATAGTCGCCGAGCTGAAACTGGCCGTACTGACACAGTTTAGTCAGTTGATTCCGCAGCATCATCCACTGAGTCCCTATCCGGCGATTGACTTTGATTTCAATTTCATTGTCGCCGAACGCGTTCGCTGGGATGCGTTAGCCGCCACAGTGACACAGGCGGCGGGTTCACTGCTGGAAAATATCGCCTACCAGGAAACGTACCGCGACGCGGAAAAGGACGGCAAGGATCGCAAACGGTTGTTGTTCTCGGTGAGATTACGCTCGACCGATCAAACGTTGACCGGCGACCAGGCAGACGAAGTTCACCGCGCGATCATCACCGCCTGCCAAGAACAACATCAGGCCGAGCTGTTAGGCTGAGGATAATCCCGACGGATCGGACTGATCGGTTAGATTAAAGATCAGTCGGATCCGTCAAATTGAAGATCCGTCTGATCAGTCTGATCCCAGACTAACCCCACCCAAACCCGCGTGTCACCGCGAAGACTGCCGACGAGCGAGGTTCAACCACGAACTGTCCGTCGCGCAAATTGATCGGGCGTTGTTGCGGGTGGAAGGTGTCAATCAGCATCCGCCAATAGCAGCGATCAGGCGTTTCCGGGAATTGCATCACGAAAGGTTCGTGGTGGGCGTTGAACACGATCACCACATCATCGCGATCGGTTGAGACTGCGTCGGGTTCTTTAGCGGCGCGCGAGCGACTTAACAACACGCCCACCTGCGCTTTGCCATCATGCCAATCTTGCTCTGACATCAGTTGGCCATCACGTCGAATCCAGTGCACGCTGGCGGGCGCAGATGATAGATCCCAAATGTAGCGAATGAAAAAGTTTCGCTCGACCAAGCTCTTGCGCAGCCGCGCGATCTGTGACAGAAACTGCGTCTGTTGCCGAGCTTCGAAGTTGGGCGTCCAGTCAATCCAGCTCAGCTCGTTATCCTGGCAGTAGACGTTGTTGTTGCCTTGCTGCGTCTGCAAGAGTTCATCGCCGGCGCGAAGCATGGGAACACCTTGCGAGAGGAGCAGGGTGATCAGCATGTTGCGAGTTTGGCGTCGCCGCAGCTCGTTGATTTCCGGGTCGTCAGTAGCGCCTTCAGCGCCGCAATTCCAGCCGCGATT
>JAGQPK010000345.1 GCA_020426755.1 Planctomycetales bacterium | reverse complement strand
ACGCGCGAAGCGCCGAGCGTCGGCGGGAAGCCGGACCGATTGCAGGCGCGTTCGCGGACGGTTTGGCCGAAGCGACGCGCGATCTGCAACCAGATTCGGACTTTCTGGTGAAGCTCAACGAGCGTGGGCGGAATCCACGCGTCAGGTATAGCTTGTTGATCGGCACTGAGTCGTTCGTGGCGCGCGAGCGAGTTGACCATACTCAGCAGTGGCTGGATCGCGCTGGTGAGCGTTGTCGCTGGCTGGCCAAGGCCAGCGATTCTTTCACTAAGCATGTCGTGCCGCTGGAAGAGCTGATCGACTGCGAGGGGGACGGCTGCGTGGCGGTGAGGCGGGCTCAGTTGCCTGACGTTGACGATGTGGAGATCGGCCGGTTCTCGCATAATGGCCTGCTCATGAATCATGACAACGACGAGTGTCAACGTTGCCGCTCTTGGGTCTTAGCGCGGCTAAATCAACAAGCCGCCACTGGCAGTCGCGTCGCCAATTTTTGAATGCGAAGGTCGCTGCGCCCCTTTCATCGGGGGCCTCCCTCGGTCATGATGTGCTAACACGATGGACGCTATACTCCGTGTTCCAGACGGGAGGGCATTGGCTTGATTTACGTAATTGCAACTGTCGAGTTGAAGCCGGATACGCGTGACGCTTTCCTGCAAGAGTTCCGACAGATCGTTTCGCAAGTGCTCGCCGAAGAAGGGTGTCTGGAATACGGGCCCACGATCGACGTGGAAACCCACTTGGCGGTGCAACCGCCGGCCCGGGTCGATGCGGTCACCATTGTTGAGAAATGGCATGACATGGCATGTCTCGAGGCACATCTGGTGGCGCCACACATGATGAGCTATCGCGAGCGGGTTAAGCCCTACGTCGAGAAGGTCACGCTCCAGGTGTTGCAGCCAGTTTGAGTGGGACAGGCGATCGATTGCTCCGAGGCCAGCGGATCCGGCGGGGATTTTTGTATGGGTAGTGTCGCTCGGACTGCGGTGGTGCTTCTCCCTGGAACTCATGATCGTCAGATGGACGCTATCTCGCGCCCACATCGGGG
Source organism: Planctomycetales bacterium (assembly GCA_020426755.1). Taxonomy (GTDB): domain Bacteria; phylum Planctomycetota; class Planctomycetia; order Pirellulales; family Pirellulaceae; genus JAGQPK01. The sequence goes on along the minus strand of JAGQPK010000345.1, from coordinate 4,908 downwards.
AGACCAACAACCGGGCGAACATTTGCGGCGTAAGTGGTGGCCATTTTGGATCGTCCTGTTATCGCTCGTCTGCATCACGGGTTGCGAAGGCTGTCGCAGCACGACGGATCCGAATGATCCTCTCAAAGAAAAGGAGCCTGAGGAGGCGTTTACGACTCAGGAGATCCGGGTCTTACCGGCAGACGAGAATTTGGCTGGCCAAGCGGCCAAACCTGGGCATTGGTGTAGCCTGCAACAATCCGTGAAGGCGAATCGTGCGGATTACTTTGGTGAGTTGGAAAGTGTGGTAGCAGGCGCTGACGGCAGGTCGCGCGCGATCCGTCTGTCGCGGAGCCAGTTCGTGCCGCGATCTGTGCGACCCGTCGTGTTGCCGAAGGGGCAGAACAAGACCTTTGAGCAAGCCGTGTTCGTGCCCCACTCCGCTGGCCGCAGCAGTCGGGTTGGGTTCTACAACCAACTGCAAGGTCGGTCGTATGGGCCGTTGGCAGTCCCCACTTCCCAAATCACCAACAGGATGTTGCCGCATCAAACGTTCTTTGTCGTGCTGGCCCAACGTCCGGATTCCTACGGCTTTGTGAAGACGCTAGAGACGATCATGCCGCCTCTCAATGACTTGTCCGAAACGGCACCGCATGGCGACTTCAAAGTGATCATTCCGGCGGCCGAGAAAGCCCCGATGTTGCCGGCCTGGTCGCTGATGTGGACCAACATTTCGTATGTGCTGTGGGATGACTACGATCCGCTGCTGCTGAGTTCCGATCAGCAGCGAGCGATGCTGGACTGGTTGCATTGGGGAGGACAACTTTTAATCAGTGGGCCAGGCAGCCTTGATCGGCTGCGCAACAGTTTTTTGGCACCCTACCTGCCAGTGAAGTCGGCGACGACCGGTACGTTAAAGCCGGAAACGATCGAAAGTATCAACGCATTTTGGTCGTTTTCCAGCCCGAACCCCAAGGTGCAGCCGCAACTGATTGCGGATGGCGAGACGAACGTGCCGATGCTCGACATGCAACTTGCGGATGGCGCCAAATTTGTACCCAACACGGCGAATCTCGTCGCCGAACAGCATGTCGGACGAGGCCGAATTTGTATGTCGGCGGTGTCATTGACCACGCGATCGCTGACGAATTGGCGACGCTTTGACAGCTTCTTCAACAACTGCCTGATGCGTAGGCCGCCGCGGACCTATGAGTATTCGGACGAGACGGGGGTCGTGGTACACTGGCCTGCGCAGTTTGAACGGGCCTTGCGACGCGCGGCTCGGCGCAGTCAGGTGGACAGCGTCGGCGTTGATGATGGCGATATCCTATACAACGAAATCCGCGACAGCGCTAACGATTACGGCGGGCGTCGGCGAACGGCCAGTGACTCATTGCTTACCACAAACGCCCGCTATTTCACGCGCGACGCCTTCCGATCCGATGCCGCTGGTGAATCGCGAAATGAATTGCCCGACTCGTACGGCGACCTGATTGCGTATCGCTGCGATGTGCACGCCGGAATCGCCGGTTGGAACGATGGGAGCGAGTGCAGTGACTTGGTGCGCGCTGCACTGACAGACGCGGCTGGCATTGAAGTGCCGGATCGATCGTTCATCTTGTGGGCGCTCGGGTTATACCTGTTCGTGCTGGTTCCGGCTAACTGGACCGTTTTCCGCGCGTTGGGCCGTGTCGAGTGGGCCTGGGCGGCCATTCCCGTACTGGCGTTGATCGGCACGTTTGCCGTCGTGCGTCTGGCGCAGTTGGACATTGGCTTTGCCAGTAGCCGCACCGAATTGTCGATCATCGAAACGCAACCCGGATTCGCTCGAGCTCATTTGACGCGCTACAGCGCGCTTTACACTTCACTCTCGAGTGACTATCAGTTGTCGTTCGCAGACGAATCGGCCACCGCATTGCCGTTTGCTACTCCGTCGGACACCAACGGTCTTGCTCAAACTGGCGTGGAAATGGTCACTGTTGCTCGGCCAGACCAGCGTGATGCCGCACTCCAATTGCAGGACTTTGGTGTGAGTTCGAATTCGACCGGCATGGTGCATAGCGAAGAAATGTTCGACATGCAGGGCGGATTCACTTGTCGGCAGATTACCGGCAACGCTTTCGAGCTGTCGAACGCGACCCAGTATCGCTTGACCGATATCGGCATCTTACGCCGCTACCGCAATCGAATCGAAATTGCGCTAGTAACGCAATTGAATCCGGGGGCGTTGATTCGTATCGAGTTCAATCCGCTGCAGACAACCGAGCCGCATGAGGCGTGGCCCCGCTTCGGTCAAAACACAGCGATCGGCGACGGCAATGCGATGCGTTCTCTGTTAGCCTTGGCCGCCGATCCGAATCGTATCAACGAGGGTGATATTCGGATGGTGGCCTGGGGAACAGAGTCGCTGCCGGGGATTGCGGTTGCACCCGACCCCAGCCAAACTCGCAACCAATCGATCTGGGTGGTGAACTTAGCCTATGGCGACTGGAATGCGCCGAGCTCGGATGTGAACGCACCGGTCGATGTCGATCCGTTGTATCTGGGCCGCCGCTCCGATGAGTCCGCAGGAGAAACCGAGTGATTGAACTGATCGATTTCGGTAAAGACTATGGCGAATTTACCGCCGTCGCGCAACTCAACCTAAAAATCGAGGCCGGCGAAATGTTCGGCTTCATCGGTCCCAACGGAGCGGGCAAGAGTACATCGATTCGATTTCTCACAACGCTCTTGAAGGCATCACGCGGCGAGGGCATCGTCAACGGCCACAGTGTCACGACTGACCCGATGAACGTGCGACGCAGCGTCGGGTACATGCCTGATTCGTTTGGTGTCTACGATGGTATGAAGGTTTGGGAGTTTCTTGATTTCTTCGCTGTTGCCTACGGCATCCCTCGGCCGCGGCGCCGACAGGTCATTGGTGATGTGCTCGAGCTGTTAGATCTGACGCACAAACGCGACGATTTCGTCAACGGTTTGTCGCGCGGCATGAAGCAGCGGCTGTGCCTCGCGAAGACTTTGGTGCATGATCCCCCCGTGCTGATCTTGGACGAGCCGGCCAGTGGCCTTGATCCGCGAGCTCGACTGGAAATGAAGGCGCTGCTGAAAGAGTTGCGACGGATGGGGAAGACGATCCTGATCAGCAGTCATATCTTGAGCGAACTGGCCGATTGTTGCACGTCGATCGGCATCATCGAACGCGGCCAACTGTTGATGCACGGACCGATTGAAGAAGTTTACCGGCGCATTCGCGGTAACCGCCATGTGCAAGTCCGGTTCACGGGCCCGATGGAAGCCGGCTTATCGATCATTCGCAGCTCGCCCCACTGCCGCGACGTGCAAGTCGAGGAACGGCAGGTTACGGCGGAGCTGGAAACGGATGACAGTGGTGTGGCAGAATTGTTGCGGCAGTTGGTCGTCGCCAATGTCGGCGTACGCAGTTTCGCCGACAAGGATCCAACACTGGAAGATGTGTTTATGATGGTCACAAAGGGACTGGTCACGTAACCATCGCTCGTTCTAATTCGGTTTCAACAAATTAGGAACGTTTGCTCAGGATCTTCACCTTCTCGCTCTTCCCACACGCGGCGCACTTCACGCAACCCGTACGCACAAAGATCGAATTGACGGCTGAGTCGCTCGAGAATTTCCGAAGCGGCCGCTTCGGGTGTCTCCGACTCAATCGTACTCGCGATCCAATATGATCGCTTGCCCTCAGCACCGTAGTCGACCAGTTGATCGCGCGAAGACTTCATCCGCTGAAGCGCTTCCGGATAGACGCCGGTCCAGAAGAGCGTGTAGTCGCCGATATGACGATGCACGTCGCGTTTGGCGGTACCGACTCGTGCCTGGGCCTCGACCAGCATCTCGCCGACTTCGCGAATTGGCCTGCCAGCCAGACTGCGAATCCGAAAGATGGCTTCCGAGCGGATGAAACGCGTCAACAGATCCGCGATGTAATCGATCAGCGGCGGGTCTGCCACGCCCAATTGCGTCTGAAACGTATTCTCTGCGATCCCGGCAAAATATCGGCGCAACACAGAGGGATGGTACGATGCCATATCGGTCCTCCTCAGAGCGGAACGTCTGCGGGTACAGGACCCGCATGCGACAATGCGCCTCAAGTCCCTTCCAAGTGTAAGTTCGAACCTTGGAATGGGTCAAGTTCGCTCTCAGTAGGATTCGGCAGTGATTGCTACTAGCTGTTCAATGCTGCCAACAAGCTGTCAACAAGTTGCATCATTTCTGCTTCAACCTGTGCACGCGGTTCATTCGTTAAGCGTTCCAAATACCGCACGAGCGCCGATCCGACGATCACGCCATCCGCGACGCCCACCAACGTGCGGACGTGTTCGGGCCGACTGATGCCGAAGCCGATGCAAATCGGCAACTCAGTCTGTTCACGGAGCCAGGCGACTTGATCGACGACGCCGCTGGGCAGTTCTTGACGGGCTCCCGTGATACCCGTTACCGACACGTAGTACAAGAAACCGGTCGACGTTTGTGCGATCTGAATGGCGCGTTCGCGCGACGTTGTGGGCGTGACAAGTTGAATCAGGCTGATGTCGGCCTGGCGACAGAGTTCGGCGAGCGGCGGGGCTTCCTCGACGAGCAGATCCGGCACAATCAAGCCGGCCAGACCGGCCGCCTTGGCATCGGCGACATAGCGTTCCAGCCCGTGTCGGTACACGATCGCGTAGCTGACCATCGTGACCAGTGGCATCGACACTTGGGATGATGTCTGCTTGAGCATCTCCAGGATCGCATCGAGCTTCACGTGTTTGTCGAGTGCTCGCGTATAGGAGGCCTGGATGACAGGACCATCGGCAATCGGATCGCTGTAGGGTATGCCCACTTCACACAGGTGACAACCGTGAGCGGCCAATTGCTGGATGATCGCTTGAGTGACATCCAGGCTCGGATCGCCGG
>JAGQPK010000344.1 GCA_020426755.1 Planctomycetales bacterium | reverse complement strand
GCACGCTACTGTCGGATGCGATACCCTACTTGCATTCGGTGGCCGACGAGATGTGCGTAATCAAGTCGATGTATACCGAGCAGTTCAATCATGCGCCAGCCGAGTTATTGCTGTATACGGGATCGCCGCGGTCCGGTCGGCCCTCATTAGGCTCCTGGGTCACCTACGGACTTGGTTCCGAGAATGAGAACCTGCCGGGTTTCGTCGTGCTCATTTCAAGCGGCGTACAACCGAACGGCGGTAAGAATTCGTACGGCAGTGGCTTCCTACCGTCCGTATATCAAGGCGTCCAATGTCGGTCCAAAGGTGACCCGGTCTTATTCGTAAGCGATCCGCCAGGCATGTCGCGCGATGTTCGCCGCATGAGTCTCGACGCGCTGCGCGATCTAAACGAACTGCAAGCACAACAGATGGGCCATCCGGAAACGCAAACCAGGATCGCCCAATACGAACTAGCGTATCGCATGCAGATGTCCGTCCCGGAAGTCATGGACCTGAGCCGCGAAACGGCCGCCACGCTACAGCGTTACGGCGCGAAGCCCGGCGCGTCGAGTTTTGCAAACAATTGCCTGTTGGCACGACGACTCGTCGAACAAGGTGTGCGCTACGTCCAGCTGTTCGACTGGGGTTGGGACTTTCATGGTACCGGTCCGAACGAAGATATTCGTGACGGGCTCACCAAGAAGTGTGCCACGATGGACCGCCCGATCGCTGCGCTGATCAAGGATCTTCGGGAGCGTGGTTTGTTGGAAGACACGCTTATCGTTTGCAGTGGCGAATTCGGCCGCACACCGTTTCGCGAGGGCCGCACGGCCAAGGGCAACATCTTAGGCCGCGATCACTATCCAGACTGCTACTCGCTGTGGCTTGCCGGCGGCGGCGTGAAGGGAGGAATGACCTACGGCAACTCCGACGAACTCGGCTTCTCGGTTGCTGAGAATCCCGTGCACGTCCACGACTTGCAAGCTACGATCCTCCACCTGCTGGGCTTCGATCACACACAACTCGTGCATCGCTTCCAAGGCCGAGACTATCGACTCACTGACGTACACGGCAAAGTCGTGCGTGAAATCTTGGCGTAACGGCGCACGAGAGTTAGTCCGCCCAGCGCGAATTAGTTCGCCGAAAGTGAGAACGAGCTCGCCGAGCGCGAGTTAGTTCGCCGAAAGGCGCTAGCCGCGGTTCTCGGCATAGGGAACTCAGCGCCGGGACAGAACCGACGCTAGCGCGTTACGGCGAACTACTCTTCGATTTCTTCATAACTGCGTTCACAGCAACTCCATCTCCGTAAACGCCCGAAATCCCATGCGCATCGGCAACCATGCAGCCAATCCCGTGATGCCGATCGATGCGGCCAGTGCACCTACGAACCAGTACTCGGGCGTCCGGCTAATCGAACCTGGCAACACCGCTAGATGTGACGTCGAGTACATCAGGTACGCGGGTACGGCCGGTGGCACAATAACGGCAATGACGAAGACGGCGCTCAGAATCAAGGTCAGTGTCCCGCCAAAGCCCGCCGCGATTTTCGCAGGAGATGGCTCACGTAGATTTGGCAACCTGGCTCCCAAACCGACAGCCATCGCGGACAAACCGAGCGATAGGAGCACACAAATCAACTGATGAGTGACAACCATCGCCGGCGTGCGGGCCCAGAGTTGCAGCGCGATGTCGCTGAGCAGCACCAGCAGGCAACAGGGCAAACACGTGATTGAACTGGCAAAGATAAACTTGCTCCACAAGATATCACGGCGATTCACCGGGGCCGTTCCCAATATCCAGAACCGCTGTCCCTCCACGCTGATCAGTGGAAACACGAACCGTGTGGTGAATGTCGATAAAATCAGACCGACAACACCCAGATTCATGAAGCCGATCGCAGTCATCCAGCCAGTCAACTGCACGCCATAATCAAAACGGCGAACGTAGACAAAGTAAAATGACAAGAGCCCAAAGAACAAGAGGAATTGCGACCATTGCAGCGGATCGCGGCGAAACAGACGCAAGTCCTTGATCAGCACCAATCGCGTTGTGGGCGACATCGGCCGTAACAACTGATTCAGCGCGCGATCGATGAAGCCCGCCCGGATTGGCAGTGATAGATTCGTGCCGTGCGACAGCTGTCCATAGCTTCTGCGCAAAGTCAGCCCGCCGACGAGCGCGACGACGCGCGGCAAAAACAGTGCATTCGACAGCAACACGCATTGAAAACCGATCGCCTGAAAGACTCCCGCAGGCCCCCCATGCGCGAGCTCAAGCAGCGCCGTGCTTAACCACCAGCTTGGCAAGACACGTTGCTCCGCCAGTCGCAATCGTGCCAACGTCGTTTGCAACCAAAGCGCCGTCATCGGCTCTTGCTGGCCGTGACCGAACACGATCCACACCAGGTACAGAAATACACCCAGCAGACAGATGCCCAATACACCCACTGCCGCAGACCGGTAGCGCGGCGCGATGGCCACGAGTGACAAACAGGCCAGTGCCCCGATTGCTGACGGAATCACGGCGAAGGAAATTAATAAGGGCAACAACAGGGCGAAATATCCCCACGGCGTTTGGTTGACCATCCCGTAGGCAACTAACAGAGGACTCCCTAACAGCACAAATCCCCAGCAGGCCAGCACGGTGGCTTCGATGAACTTCTCGGCCGCAATCCGGGATGCGTGCACCGGCAGCGTGAGTAACAGATTGACTTCCGGTGACTTGTAGATCGCCGCGTAGTAGAGAATGCCGGCGGATACGCTCAGCATCAATAACAAGGAGAGGAAAAACACGTTGTAGACGGCGTGAACTGCGCGTGCCAAGGTCGGCGGATGAGTCACTGCGGTACGCAGCAATCCAAAGCCTTCGTGAAAGAGCACGAACATGATCAGCCAGAAACTGATCGTCAGGAAGGTAATCAGCGCCGCTCGTAGACTCGACTCTTGCCACAACTGCCGCAAAACGGATCGCAAGATACGACGCCGCAGACGTGAAAACACCGACGCCTCGTCGTCCCGAGTAAGCAGCCGTGTGCAGCGAGTCGGCGGAGAATTCAGGGCAGCCGCTGCCGCGATTGAAACGCGATCGAGCTCTGAGTGTCGCGCCGCTTCGTCACCATGCCACTGCACCTTCGCTACTCCCGTGGACTGCTCGCTGGCGAGGTTAATTCGAGGAACAGTTTCTCGAGCGATGCGCCGTCGCGCTGACGTGTGCGACGCAACTCGTCAACCGTCCCGACGAATTGTAATCGACCATCGTGAAACACACCGATTCGGTCAGCAATCTCCTCGGCCAACGACAAAATGTGAGTTGACATGAAGATCGTCGTCCCGAGTTGAGCCTGTTGCCGCAACAGATCCTTGACGACGCGCATGCTGTGTGGATCGAGCCCAACCATGGGCTCATCCAGAATCACCACTTGTGGTCGATGAACAAACGCCGCCGCGAATACGACACGCTGCTTCATTCCATGCGAGTACGTTTCTGTGAGTCGATCCGCGAACTCGTGTAGTTCGAAGCGGGCGATCTGCTCATCAAGCGCCTGTTGTGCGGCGTCCGCCGGCATCCCGTACATGTCCGCGATGAACGCCAGGAACTCGCGGCCCGTCAGCTTGTCGTACAGGTAGGGCTGATCCGGAACGTAACCGACGAGATGGCTCGCTTCGCGCGTTTGGCGCACGACGTCAAATCCACCGATGGACAACTGTCCGGCGTCGGGCATGAGCAATCCCACCAACATCTTGATAGTCGTCGTCTTCCCGGCACCGTTGGCACCCAGGAGCGCAAAGACTTCGCCAGGACGCACCTCCAACGAGAGATCCGCGACGGCGATCTTTCGGCCATAGGCCTTGTGTACGTTTTCCACGCGAATCACGGAGACAACCCTTTGTCACTTCCGTCGTCGTTCTGCGCTGCGAAACGATCAGAACCCGCTAGTCGTGGCTTACCCAGAGTTTCAAGTTCCCCCGCCGCCATCAATTCAAATTCCAGATTAAGCTGCCCCCAGTGCGCCGACTGCTTCATTACGGTTCCATCATCCGCTACCCACAGTTCTCCCAGGTCTCGCTCGACTGACAGCCCATCGTCATCCGAACGTTGATAAACCACGTGGTAGGTCATCATGTCGTCGCCTCCCCAGCGTAAGGCACGACGATCTTCAACCCGAGCTGAAATTGTTTGGAGCGGTCGCGTCGGCGTCAACGGATTGTAGGCTTCAAAGGTCCAGTGCTGGCCGACGCGCAAATTGGCAAGTCGCGGGCTCGGTGACAACGCGTCCGACACGAGACGCTCTTGCGGCAACGGCAGATCCCCAGTGTACACAGGTTCACGCGCGGGATTCGTTTCGTCCGGTGTCATTACCAGATAGGCCCGCAGACTCAACTCCTTCTCACGCATGATGCCCTGCAAGCGGATGCACTCCCCCCAACGATCCTCTGTGACGATACACTCGAAGCTTTCCAACTGGCCAAAATAGTCAAACTGCATCGAGTTGCGAATCGTCAGATCAATGGCCGGGGCATCGGCTACGCCCCCCGTCAGGCCACCAGCAATCAAGGCCCCCAGCCCGCCAAAGCCCTCGCTCACAATTTGATTGAATCGCAGTTTTTGAATGCGAAGCAAGCTTTCTACGTTTCCTTGACCGTCCGGCAATCGTTCAATTTGCTGTTCAACCCAACCAATCGGCTTGCCATTAAGTCGAATTTTCCAGCCAACCGGCGGCTGTTTCCCGACCGTCAGCGGCAAGACTTCCGACTGCACAGGCGGCTGCCCGAGCGTTGCAGCTGGCCGTAGCTTGGTCCACCCGAGCCACGTCATCGACGCCATCCAAAAAAATAGAATGAACCAAGTGGACGTTCGATGCGAAGACATCAAATTGCCTCGGCCGACAGGTGCCTTGGTGACACTGGATAACTTAGGTAAACACTCAGCCATGGTCGCATATTGTTGACCGTCCGTCGATCATCAATCGCAACAACGTGACAGAGAGAACTCAGTGTATACGCTGGTTGATGTGATTGCCGAGCGACATTTATTTTAGACGTGTTAATCAGGTTCAGATTAGCGGTTAATCAGAAATTACGTTTGCCAGCAAGCTGCGATGTCCTCGCGAGACACGGAAATTTGGTTGAGTGGGCCAGGTTGCTTTGTTATGTTAACCTCAACAAACCGCCTTCAGGTGCGTCTTGAGGAGGAGGAATTCCATGCCACGGATTGCGTATTATTGGCAAGATTGCCCAACCTGCGGAAGAACGCTCCAAGTTCGTGTCGAGTACCTGGGACGTTCGCTCTGCTGCCCGCATTGCCGAGGTCCATTCCAGGCGACCGACCCGGACGCCAGTCCACATCATCGCCCCGATCCACGCGTCAACTTGCTTGATCGAGCTAACGAGTTGCTCGAGACGATGCAGATGCACCCTTGGGGCGACTCAAACTAAGCGAGCCCCTTGAACATGACGAACGAATCGTTTTCTCACTCAGCAGCAGCAACTCAGCGACGAAACTTCTTGAAGATTGCAGCAGGCGTCTGTGCTGCCGCCACGCTTCCGCAAGCTCGGCCCGCGGCAGCCGCCGAGCGTTTCGGTAGTTGGCCGATCGGCATTCAGAGTTACACCCTGCGGAACTTTCCGGTTGACCAGGCGATTCGTCACATTCAAGGCTTGGGCCTGAATTACGTCGAGATGTTCAGCGCGCATTTACCTCTGGATGCGTCTCAGGATCACATTGACAAGATGTTGGCAACGCTGAAAGCTGCCAACATTCAACTGCGTGCTCACGGCGTCAACAGCTTCACCAAGGATCACGACAAGAACCGCGCCGTCTTTGAGTTTGCCAAGAAGGCCGGCTTCCGCAATATCTCGGCCAACCCGGAACTCGATTCGTTCGACAGTTTGGATGAGTTAGCCGCCGAGTACGATATCCGCGTCTGCATTCACAACCACGGCCCTGGCGCGCTTTACGACAAGCTGGACGATGTTGTGAAGGCCGTGAAA
>JAGQPK010000343.1 GCA_020426755.1 Planctomycetales bacterium | reverse complement strand
AGTAGTGAGGAGAGAGTAGTGAGGAGAGAGTAGTGAGGAGAGAGTAGTGAGGAGAGAGTAGTGAGGAGAGAGTAGTGAGGAGAGAGTAGTGTCGATTGGTCGCAGTACGATCAGTGTCGCCGATCTGTACCCACGTGTGGGGGTTTTTGCCCGCCGTGTATCTGTTCGTTGGCACTCGGCTTGCTGGCTGAGGGGCGAGACGCCGGAAAGCGCTAACTTGTCGAAGCAAGGTTGCGGACTTTTCCCGATTCGGGCTTGAAGAAACCAGCTCCAGATGGAAACTAGGAACCTGCAGGAATTGCGCATTCTCTTTGGCTTACCAGCCAATTATAATGAGTCTCGTGAAATTATCGCGAATTTTGAATACACTGAGGAGCTTTGTCGGTTCACATCAGGACGCATTGATAAGGTTAGGGATTCGTGGCCGGGCAGTCTCTTCAAGCAAGTCGGTACGAGTACAAGTACTACGTGGACGAGGCTCGGGCGAGTGCCATTCGGCGTTTCGTCGAGTCTTACCTGGAGCCAGATGAGTTCCTGATCCGTTTTGGCGGCATTGGTTACCCAGTTTGCAGTTTGTACCTGGACAACTCAGGGCTGTTGTTATACGACCAGACAATTCAAGGGCAGAAAAACCGTTTCAAATTGCGGATCAGGTTCTACGACGACAACGCCGAGAACCCTGCGTTTTTAGAGATCAAGCGACGCGAAACGGATGTGATTAAGAAGAAACGATGTGCGGTGACGCGTGATGGGGCTCGTCGTGTAATCATGGGCGAGCTGCCGTCGATGGGGTTCTTGTTTGGCAACAAGGTGACAACAAAGAACCTGGACGCGTTGCACGAGTTTTGTTTGTTACGGGATCGAGTGTCGGCGACGGGTTGTACCTACGTGTATTACCATCGCCAAGCGTACGTGTCGCCGGACAGTTCCGCGGTCAGAGTGACATTTGATCGTCAGATTGAAGGAGGCGTGTACACGCCAGGTACAGACTTGGCGATCCCAATCGACAGTGCGCGGCCGAAGATGGAGGGCGTCGTGCTGGAGCTGAAGTTTACAGATCGGTTTCCTAACTGGATGGAGCGACTAGCAGAAGACTTTAATCTCCAACGAACCTCGGTACCTAAATACGTAAAGTGCGTCGATGCCTTGCGAGAACGTGATCCGTCCTGGGCAAGGCCGTGGCGCCCGTCGATATGAGCAATTGGATAGACCTTCTCTTCTTCAGTGATTACGACGGCGTGGGCAGCCCAGAGCAGGCACTGTTTCTGCTGATGCTGGCCTTCGTCATCGGACAGATGATCGGTTGGACCTACATGTGGACCCACCGAGTGCTGTCGTATTCGCAGACGTTCACGTCATCGTTAGTGGTGCTGCCCGTGTTGGTCGCGCTGATGATGATGCTCATGTCGGGAAGCGTCTTCATTGCGTTTGGACTATTGGCCGTCTTTGCCGTGGTTCGTTTTCGTAATGTGTTGAAAGACACCCGCGATACGTACTTTGTCTTGTGGGCGATGGTGGAAGGCATGGCGGTCGGGACGCGGCAGGAATCGACCGCGCTGATCGGCGTGTTCGTCGTCGGCATGATTTCGTTCTATCTCTGGTTCACCCAATTCGGCAGCCGCCAACGCTACGACGTCGTGCTGAATTTGCTTTGCGCCGCTGACGTGAATCTCACGGGTGTACTCAAACGACATAGTCGTCGGATACAGCTCGCTGCCTCTCGTAAGGTCGGCGATGGGATGGATATGTCCTATCGCCTACAATTGCGTGACCCGGCGCGGAGTCATGAGCTGCAAACGGAGTTGGAAGGAACCAATGGCGTCCAGCGGGTATCGCTGTTCATGCGAGAAGACGAGTCGGAGGTTTAGGCGGTGCCGCATACTTCTCGTATCAAGACACCTCTCAAGCAGCACTTGCACCGGTTCCGGTTGAGTGTGTTTCCTGCTATTTGGTTCTTGTTCTGTGTCGCGATCACGTTGTACCTTTGGCAACGCGTCGCGCGCGTCGGTTCCATTGTCGGTGAGATTGCCGCGGAACAGATCAGCGTGCCGGCCGGTGCGGATGGTCTGTTGGTCGGCGATGCGAAGTTGAGTCTGAAGCTGTTCGATGAAGTCCACAAAGGCGACGTGATCGCGGTGCTGGACGATCGCCAAATCAAAGCCCAAATCGGCGTGCTTCAGGCTGAAGTTGCTAAGCTGACGGCCGATCTGGATGCCGAACAAACGAAGCTCGAAAACGACCAGTTGTCGCTGGTGGCCGACCATCAACGCGAACGAGTGCGTCTGGCGTGGGAAGTCGAACGCCGCCACTTGGAAACGCTGCAGTTGGGTGCGGACGTGAAGGCGTTGCAGCAGCAGTTGCAGGGCGCCGAGACGACGCTCAAGATGCTACAGAAGATGGCGGATTCGCCCTACGTCAAAATGAATCCAGCGGATCTTGCGGACCGCACGGCTGAACGCAACGCCTTGGCCGCTCAGTTGGCAGGCAAGCAACAAGTCGGCAAGGTCGCCTATAGCCAGTGGAAGGATGCCGAGAAGCAGCGTGATAGCTACCCCGAACTGCAGTCGCCCGAAGTGGAAGCCATCTTGGCACCCATCCGAGCTGCCATCACCGTGCAAGAACGGAAGATGGAAGAGCTGCAGCTTCTCCAGCAGCAACTCGTCATTACCTCGCCAATTGATGGTGTGATCACGGAAGTCTTCAAGGTCCCAGGCCAACAGGTGATCGCCGGTGACCCGATTGTGTCAATCTCACGTCCGGACAGCCAATACGTGATCAGCTACGTGCGTGAGCGACAAAACATTCTGCTGCAACCCGGAATGCAGGTCGGCCTGCGACTACGTGGCGAGCCGGGCGGTCCCGAGTACCAGTCGACGGTCAAAGCCGTCGGCCCGCACGTCACCAGCGTGCCGACGCATCAGTTGTTCGACAAATCGACGCAGGAGTGGGCAACTCCGATTCAGATCGAGATTCCGCAAGCATTGCTGGCACAGCACCTCCGCCCCGGCCAACTGGTGCAGGTCATCTTCCACGATCCGCAACGCTGAGGGGAATTTTGAATGTTGAATTCTGAATCTTGAATATTGAAGTGCAGACGTGCCGCTTACACAGCGTCCTTTGTCTTCACTTCGAAATTCAACATTCGACATTCGATATTCAACATTCACTTGACAGGCCTCTAGCATCTCTTTACTCTGTGCCCCGGTACTGACGGTGCAGGACGCCCGTTGGACCATCATCGAGGCTTTCTCGGTTCCAACAAAGGATTGTTGACGCGACCATGTCTCACCTTCACGTCACCCCCCCGCAAACAGACGTTTCCTCTGTTCCTTTTCTCGATATCGCTCGCGAGAATTCACCGCTTGAAGCTGAATTCCAGGCCGCGATGCTCGATGTGACCCGTTCGGGCGCATTCGTGCTGGGCCCGGAGTGTGTCAAGCTAGAACGCCAAATCGCGGAGCTTGTCGGTGTCCGGCATGCCGTCGGCTGTGCGTCGGGAAGTGACGCGCTGTTGCTAGCGCTGATGGCACTCGACATCGGACCGGGCGACGAGGTGTTGTTGCCGAGCTTTACGTTCTTCGCGACGGCCAGTGCGGTTTGGCGATTGGGTGCGAAGCCCGTCTTTGTCGACATCGATCCACGCACATACAACATCGATCCGAATCGGATTGAAGAAGCGATCACGCGTGACACTCGCGCGATCATTCCCGTGCACTTGTTCGGCCAACCGGCCGACATGGAGGCGATCCAGGACATTGCCACACGACGCGAGCTGTTTGTCGTCGAGGATGCGGCCCAGTCGATTGGTGCTGCCTTGAATGGCCGCGCGGCCTGCGCCTGGGGACACATCGGCTGCTTGAGCTTCTATCCGACCAAGAACCTGGGTGGCTTTGGCGACGGCGGCATGATGCTGACTGATGACGATCAGCTCGCCGAGCGGTTGGAGCTGTTTCGTGCTCACGGCATGAAGCCGCGTTACGTACACCGTGAGGTTGGCATCAACAGCCGACTCGATTCGCTGCAGGCAGCGGTGTTGAACATCAAGCTACAGCATCTGGCGGGTTGGACGGCAGCTCGACAGACCAATGCGGCCGACTACGATCAGCTCTTCAATCAGTTCGGTGTCCCGGCGGGCGTTGAGTTGCCCGTGACGATCGACGGTGCTCACTGTGTTTGGAATCAGTATACGATTCGCGTCTCGAACGGAATGCGCGACGCTCTGCGGCAGTACTTGCGAGACAACGGTGTGGGGAGTGAAATCTACTATCCGATTCCACTGCATCGCCAATCGTGCTTTAGTTCGTTAGGTTGGGGCGAAGGTTCGTTGCCGGAAACGGAACGAGCAGCTCGTGAAGTGCTGAGCATCCCAATCTTTCCGCAGCTCACCGCTGCAGAACGTGAAACGGTGGTTCGCCGCACGTTGCAGTTCTTCAAGTCGGATGCGAGCCGCCTACACGACTACCGACCGGCTGCCGCGTAGGCCTGTCAAATGATCTGACGATCGCACGACTTATCTGTCGATTGCACGGCTTATCCGAGGGTTGCACCACGGGACTGAATGTGTGGTAAAGTGACGCGCTTGATAGCGAACTACTAACCTCACACATCCCGTTGGTGGGAATCTCCATGTCTCGCGTCTATGTCACCGATTCACTTGAGCCGCCGGCGCAGCTCGAGAACGACGTCTTGCACGGTTTGGCAGAAGTCGTTTGCCTCAAGTGTGATACTGCCGAGCAACTCGACGAACAAGTGCGCGATGCGGCCGCACTGATTGTTTATCACGAGTCGGTAATCACGCCGCGTACGATTGCCGGGCTGCAAAACTGTCGCGTCATTGTGCGAGGCGGTGTGGGCTACGACAACATCGATGTGGCTGCTGCCACCGAGCGTGGCATTCCTGTCTGCAATATTCCGGACTACGGTGTTGACGAAGTCGCCGATCAGGCAATCGGGTCGCTCATTGCGCTCAATCGCGGCTTTATTCGTGCGGAGCGGCGTTTGCGATTCACCTTGTCACCGTGGGATCGTACGGCTACTGGTCCCGCAGTGCGTCTCGCCGAAGCAACACTCGGCATCATTGGCTGTGGTCGAATCGGCAGTGCGGTTGCGGTGCGGGCGCGCGCCTTGAAAATGCGCGTTGTCGTCTACGATCCGTATCTGCGTCCAGGCATGGAGAAGGTGATCGATGTCGAACGTGTCGATCTGCCGACTCTGCTGGCGACGAGTGACATGGTGTCGGTTCACACACCGCTGACACCTGAGACAAATCGATTGATCGACGCCAACGCGTTGTCACAGATGAAGCCGACTGCTCTGCTGATCAATACCGCGCGCGGTGCGGTCGTAGATACGGATGCCGTTGCTGACGCCTTGCGTGCGGGAACGATCGCAGGGGCAGCCATTGACGTGCTGACAATTGAGCCGCCCGATACGAGGCTGCGGTTGATCGAGCTGTGGCAGGACAAGAGCGCCGACGTCAATCTCATGATCACGCCGCACACGGCGTACTACTCGGCGAGTGCCATTCGCGAGATTCGGACCAAAGGTGCTGCAGAAGTCGCCCGCGTTTTGCGCGGGGAACGTCCGGTTAATTGCGTGAATGCCACCAGATAGGATGGCACTTTGGAGTGCGATCGCGCAGCTATCGCTTTCCCGTGGGCGCGGTTGCGTCACGAAAGATGGCGTCCGGCCACTTGGGGGGACACCCCTGCGTTGGCACGCAGATAGGAGCCGACTTCTGGCGTGCTGAGTATCGGACGCTGTCCTGCATCGCTTGATTCGGACTCACGATCTTTTGGCGGCTCCGCCCGCTTGGCTTCGATGGAAAGCGGCAGCTGCGCGGCCGCACTCCAAAGAATCAACGATTGTGATGCTCACACACGGAAGTAGGGATCGCGAATTCTCGCGACCGGTCCGCGACGAACTGTCGTTGGGAAAATAGCGGTTGCAATCTTGCGTCGGCGCGTAAAATCGG
>JAGQPK010000342.1 GCA_020426755.1 Planctomycetales bacterium | reverse complement strand
GGGATAGTTCGTGTAGCCGACCGCATTGGATGCTCGCAATAACATCTGAAACAGAATGTTCGGCACGCGGCTCCGCATCTGGGCCAGGCGATCCCACGGCGATTCTTTGAGAAACCGCATCGACGTATCGAAGGTCGCACCGCCCCACATTTCGAGCGAGAACAACTGGGGACAGTTGTGCGAATAGGTCTCAGCGATGCGTACCAGATCGTACGTGCGGAACCGTGTGGCAAAGAGTGACTGATGTGCGTCACGGAATGTGGTGTCTGTCAGCAGTAACGGTTTATGTTCCAGAATCCACTGAGCGAATTTCTGTGGTCCTTGATCCTGCAAACGTTGTCTCATGCCAGGCGGAGCCGACAGTTCGTAGGCAAAGCTCGGTACAAAGGCCGGTTCATGTCGCGTGGACCTGGGCAGGCCTTTGACAATCGGATTTCCGTTGACGATGACATCGGCCAGGAAACGCAGCAAGCGCGTGGCACGATCACGCCGACGTGGCAGCTCGAATAACTCCGGCGTTTCATCGATGAAGCGTGTGGTGCAACTGCCGTCTTCGAAAGTCGGATGTTCCATCAGCCGCATTAGGAACGGAATGTTTGTTTTCACGCCGCGCACGCGGAATTCGTGCAGGCAGCGTTCCATCCGACGTACGGCGTCGACGAAGCGGCGTCCTCGCGCAGTGACCTTGACGAGCATCGAGTCGTAGTAAGGATGCACCACGGCTCCAGAATAGGCGCTGCCGGCGTCCAGACGGACGCCCATGCCGCTGGCGGAACGATAGTGAGTGATGCGGCCGTAGTCCGGCAGGAAGTTATTCGTCGGGTCTTCTGTCGTGACGCGGCACTGGAGCGCGTAACCATTGATTTGCACCGAATCTTGTGAAGGCAGGCCAATGGCAGGATCGGCGAGCTCCGCACCTTGGGCGATCAGGATCTGCGCCATCACGATGTCGATGCCGGTGACTTCTTCAGTCACAGTGTGCTCGACCTGAATGCGCGGATTCACCTCGATGAAGTAGAACTCACCCGTATCGTCGTCCACCAGAAATTCGACGGTACCGGCGTTCACGTAATTGGCCGCGCGACCGATGGCGATGGCTGCATCACAGATTTTCTGACGTGTCGACGCGGACAGATTCGGTGCGGGGGCAATCTCGACGACTTTCTGATGACGTCGCTGTACCGAACAGTCACGTTCGCGTAGATGTACCAGGTTGCCGTGCTGATCTCCCAACAGTTGGACTTCGATATGCCTGGCGCGCGAGATAAACTTCTCGATGAAAATATCCGAGCTGCCGAATGCGGTGAGCGATTCGCGTTGCGCTTGTTCAAGCTGACCGGCGAAGTCTTCCTGCTTGTGCACGACGCGCATGCCGCGACCGCCACCCCCGTGTGCGGCCTTCAGGATGATGGGGAAGCCAAGCTTCAACGCCAGCTCTTCGCCTGCGGACGTGTTGCGAATCGCTTCATTGGATCCGCCCAGAATCGGCACATTAGCCTGTTGTGCCAAGCGCCGTGCCGATGTCTTGTCACCTAGATCCCGCAGTACCTTGACCGACGGGCCGACGAAGGTGATCCCGGCGTCGGCGCAGGCAGCGGCAAACTCTGGCTTTTCCGATAGAAAACCATAGCCAGGATGGATGGCATCGACGCCCTGCCGCTTCGCAATCGTTAGAATGCCTTCGATGTCCAGATAAGCGCGAATCGGTTCGCCCGGCTTACCGATCATGTACGCTTCATCGGCCTTAAAACGATGCAGTGCATAGCGGTCTTCATGCGTGTAGACCGCGACCGTGCGAATGCCGAGTTCTGTCGCGCTGCGAAACACACGCGTGGCGATTTCACTGCGATTGGCGACCAACAATTTGCGAAAGGTTGGCATGCTTACCGACCCCTGGAGGTTGTGAGAGTTCAGGCGTTTCGTGCGTTCGATTCTGGGGAAGATCGCGCGGATGTACGCTCGTCGCCGATGCGTACAGTCCGCCAAGCCTAACAGCATCCATGGCTCGGGGGAAGTGTGGGCAGGCTTGACGTGACCGCTCGAAATTCGACAATTGGCAGCTTACCGACCGAGAGTGGCACCGCACGAAATGGACTGAGATGTCTCGCCCTCCTAGCACCGCATATTTAGAAGCTTGCCAGCAGTTACTGGCGACTGTGCAGGCTCAGTCGCCAGCCATATGTCAGGCTGCCGATTGGTTTTCCGCATCGATCTTGGCCGGACGGATGGTTCATCTGTTTGGCGCCGGTCACAGTCGGATTTTGGTCGAGGAAATGTGGCCGCGATACGGTTCGTTTCCGGGATTCAACCCAATCGTCGAGCTGTCGCTGACGTTTCACAATCTGGTCGTCGGTGCGAATGGGCAGCGGCAGGCGATGTTTTTGGAGAACCGAACAGGGCTGGCGGAGCGAATCTTACGAAACTTCGACCTGTCCGCGCAGGATTCCGCCTTGATTGTTTCGTCGAGTGGCTGCAATGTCGTGCCGATCGAGATGGCCCAAGGCTTTCAACGAGCCGGCATTCGTGTTGTCGCGCTAGTTAGCCGTCAACATTGTGACGCGAGTACAACGAAACATCCAGATGGCGTCAAATTGACGGACTGTGCTGACTTGGTACTTGATACCGGCGCTCCGGCGGGAGATGCCATGGTTCAGATTGATGGGCTCGATACGCCCGTTGCACCGGGATCAACGGTGGGCGGTTGCATCGTCATCAATTGTCTGAAAGCGGAAATCGCCACGCGTTTGACTCAAGCAGGATCGCCACCGCCCGTCTTATCGGCCGGCTGCGTGGTCGGAAATGAACGCGCCGTCGAGCTCTTCGAGGGTGCGTATGACGAGCATGCGCGGCGGGTCGCGCGGCTCTATCAGAACCTGGGGCTTCCCCGCGCGGAATAGCCTCGCTTTGCTGGCGGAACCAACCCATGCAACCCAATCCCCTACGTACTACGGTTATTGGCAGCTATCCATTTCCTTCGTGGTTGGAGTTTGCCAGCCAACATTTGTCGGAGTTCGGTTCGGCAGACATTGCCGAGATGCAAGAAGATGCTGTCATCGCAGCCATCCATGACCAGGTGGCCGCAGATCTCGATGTGATTACTGACGGTGAACAGACACGCTTTGATTTCAATCTCTCGTTCTACGGCTACTTGAATGGGATTGAGTTGGAGAGCGTCAGCCCCCGGCGTTTTGGTCCGCCCGCACACGATCAACGGGGACGGCATGCGATTACCGGCACGCTGGCAGCGCCGCGCGGTTTGGGCGCGGTCGACGAGTTTCAGCGACTGGCGCGTTTGGCGCCCGCCGGTGTGACGCTTAAGGCAAGTGTGCCTGGCCCGTTTACGCTCAGCGGTCGACTGATTCCGAATAAGCAGTATCCCGACCGGTTTGCAGTGACGGAAGCGCTGCTGCCGATCGTGCAGCAGGAACTCGTGGCACTGGTGGAAGCTGGCTGTCGCGAGATAACCGTCGATGAACCATCGATGAGTTGCTACGCGGCCAAGTTAGATCGGCGGCGCTTGGTTGATATTTTTAACCGGACGCTAGAACCGATCGTCGAACGCTGTCGTACATCCACTCACCTGTGCTTCGGCAACTTCAAAGGACACGCGGTTGGCACGCGCCAGTATGCGCCAATGTTTCCTGACTTCCTGGATTTCAACGTCGACGAAATTCATGTCGAAATGGCCAGTCGCGAGTTTGCCGAACTTGAACTCATTGCTGAGATCGTTCCACGTCGCGATGTGTCCGTCGGAATCATTGACGTGAAGAGCTACTACATTGAGACTCCGGACGATGTGGCAGCGCGTGTGCGACGCTGTCTGGAGTATGTCTCGCCGGACCGACTTTCACTGAGTCCGGACTGTGGCTTGAGTCAAACCGCGCGCTGGGCAGCGCGTCAGAAGTTGTGCAACATGGTTGCCGGAGTCAAACAGGTGCGAAAGGAGTTGGGATTGTGATTTTGCCATTTCAGTCGGACGACGTGCTGTTGGCCGATATTCGTCAACGATCATTCCATGCCAATCAGCTTTCAATTTGGTGGTTGGGGCAGAGCGGATTTCTCGTGCAGTGGCAGGGTCGACAATTGCTGATGGATCCATATCTTTCCGACTCTTTGACTCACAAGTATGCGGCAACGGACAAGCCACATGTGCGAATGACGGCGCGTGCGATCGATCCGCGGCGGTTGGCGTCGGTCGCTGTGACAACATCAAGTCATAATCACACGGATCACTTGGATGCGGAAACATTGCTGCCGCTCAAGCGTGTCAACCCGGAACTACGAATCCTGGTGCCGTCCGCGAATGTGGACTTCGCGGCGACGCGACTGGGATTGTCGACGAGTGAACTGATAGGGATCGACGCCGGAGAGTCTTGCGAACTGGCGGGGTTCACTTTTCATGCTTTACCGGCTGCGCATGAAGACGTTGAGCGGGACGAACAAGGTAGGTGCAAATTCCTTGGATTCGTCGTGCAATGCGGCCCCTACACGTTGTATCACAGCGGCGATACCGTGCTGTACGATCAACAGGTGGAATTGCTACGTAACTGGTCGATCGATGTCGCGCTGCTGCCGATCAATGGCCGGGCACCCGAGCGGCGTGTGGCCGGCAATCTTTGGGGGCGGGAAGCCGCGCAACTGGCGCACGATATTGGCGCTCGCCTGGTGATTCCGTGCCATTATGAAATGTTCGAGTTCAACACGGCGACCACCGTTGAGTTTGAAGAGTCCTGTCGCAAATTGCAGCAACCGTACAAAGTACTGCGATGTGGCGAAGGCCTGAGCTGGTAAGGACCTGCCTGGAACCCCTTGTCCAATGAATCATGATGCCGCCGCACCCGCTGACAATTCCGTCGCAACCCCATCGGTGAGCAATCTACGCCGCCGTGCGGCTCGTGTGGCCAGTTACGCGTTCTGGAGCGCCTTCGGCACCATCTTGCCGCTTGTGTTCGATCGGCTCATCGTGCATCCCCGTCTCGCTGAAGAGCTAGGAGAAGACATCTTCGGCGGGCTGATTTGGGTGTTGGGTGTCGTCAACCTG
Source organism: Planctomycetales bacterium (assembly GCA_020426755.1). GTDB lineage: Bacteria > Planctomycetota > Planctomycetia > Pirellulales > Pirellulaceae > JAGQPK01. The sequence continues at coordinate 939 of JAGQPK010000342.1, read as the reverse complement.
GTTGGCTATGTCGGTGCTGCCGGCTTTTCAACGCTGCTGATGCGAGACTACGCGGCCTATTCGCCGGCACAAGCTCAGCTCGCCTATCGCTGCAGTCTGTTGTTGAGCACTCTCATCTCGGCCATCTTGCTGATTTTCTCTGCGGTGGCGAGTACGTATTTTGCTGATCAACCCGTGCGTGACAACGTCTGGGCACTCTACGTGCCGTTGGTCATCGTCGGTATCCTCCGCGCCGTGACGTATGTTCTGCAGACGAATCTGCGAATCAGCCGGGCCTTCAAGGCCATCTTCATCATGCAATTGATCGAGGGGCTCGTACTCTGTACCAACATCTTCGTAGCGCGAAGAAAGTCTTTGTGGCTAATCGGCATGATCTACGTCGCCAGCGTCTTGGCGACCGTTCCCTTTGCGACCTGGAACATCGACGACGTCCGTTTGAAATCGAAGTGGTGGGATCGATCGACGGCCCGTATGCTGATGATGGGTTGGTTTGCCGGCGCGATGATCAGCCTTATCAACAATTCGCAGATCTACGTGGCTCGCTTGGTCGTTGGTGCAATGGCCGGTGCCGCACAGGTCGCAGTGCTTTATCCGGCCATTGCGATCTCGAACATCTTCGTCATGCCGGTCACCGTAATCGCGCAACTCGTGCTCTCATTGCTCGGTGGCACCAACAAGTTCGTGTTATCGGGAAAGAAGGCCGTCCTGTACTTTATCGCCGTCGTGATCTTTTCAGCGCTCTTTGGTGCGTGTAGTTGGCTATTCGGTCGATACGTCGTGACTTACCTCTATCCGAAGTTTGCGCCAGTCACGTTGTCTTTCTACGGCTGGTTTGCCGTGGCCAATAGCTTCACCTGCGTGATGATGATGCTCAGGGCCGTGATGCTCAAGTACGCACCATTGAAGGTCACGACCTGGTTGCTGGGCATCGTATTGGCA
>JAGQPK010000341.1 GCA_020426755.1 Planctomycetales bacterium | reverse complement strand
CATCGACGGGAGGGGGAACTGCACGCTGGCTCTACCGCAAAATGTAATTTGAGTTGATTTCGGATTTCGGAGTGAGGAGTGTATGAACTACGGATGGCGGCTTTGAGACTTCAAAAATCATCACTCAAAAATCATCACTCAAAAATCATCCAGTTCGCTCACTCCGTTTTTGCTGGATGAGCGTTCGCTGCGTGCGAGGCGTCACACGACAGGATTGCGATACGACCATCAGCATAAGCGATCGTCAGCTTACGGTTGTCCGGCGACAAGAAGGCGCCAATGGGTGCTCCGGTAGGATCCGAGAATCGCACGGTCGGTTGTCCGGTGACAAGATCCCAGAAGCGGACTTCGCCTTTGCGCTGCGAATTCGTCACGGGATTGCCGACTGCGCCGACTAACGTCTGTCCGTTCGCGCTGAACGACAGACCGTTGACCTGATTGTCGTGGCAAGTAAACGTGCTCAAGCGTCTGCCACGCTGCACATCGATCAACAGCACGACACCGGACGGCGTCCCCATTGCCAACATGCGACCGTCCGGACTGAACTCGAGCGCCGAGCACATGCCGAACCCGTCGACGCCGATTGTGGCAACGCGTTGTCCGGTCTCTAAATCCCAACAGGAGAGCGTCTTGTAGTCGTTCGCCGCCAGACGGCGACCATCGGAGCTCACCGCAAGCCGATTCACAGCGATCTCTCCAACAGGAAAGCGCTGCTCGATGGAGTTCGTCTCAAGGTTCCAGACGGTGACCGACACGTCATCTTGATCGGGAGGCTGATCGTTGGCGGTTTCGCCCAAGAAGAGTCGTTTGCCGTCGCTGGATGGACGGACGATGCCGAGTCGCCGTTGCGGCTGATCATGGCGGTAGATCGTGTCGCGCTGCAGTTGCCCCAGTCGTTGTTTGAGCACCAAGTCGCGTGCGCGTGAAATAATCGTTTCGCCGTCGGCCAGCAACGAGGCGTCACGATGCAAACCGGAAAAGACACCGCGCAATTCGCCTCGTCCCAGATCCCACAATTGCACGAGTCGCCAACGTGATTCGATCATCAAGGCATCGTGTTGTGCTTGATATTCGACACCGCTGGTTTGCGGACCGATGGCCTGTCCCAGAATCGTGCGAAAAGAAGCAAGTTCTGGATTCCATTCGCGCCACCAGCCGTCAAAGCCCACGGTTATCAAGTGATTATCATCGGTCCAAGCTGCGTCGTTGACTTGGAGATGTGGAAAGGCAAATTCAGCCAACTGTCGTGAATCGGCGTGCCACACGACGACATTCCCGCCGCCGCGTGCCAGCGCGGCCAGCCACTTGCCATCCGGCGAATAGTCAATCCAATCGAACGACTCGACGCGCGCTTCATAGCGTCCTTCGAATTCGCCATGCTCCGCACTCCACCGACCGGGCGATTGGAGGTTGTCGAGAACGGCGACCGACCTGCCGTCGGCGGTAAACGAGACAGCCACGGCATTCTGCGGTCCCAGGGCCGTTTGCCAACGGAGCTGACGCGTCTGCACATCGTAGAAGAACAGCGAGCTGAATGTTCCCAATGACACTTCTTGTGCCAAATCCAGCCGACGACTACCCACCACCGCAATCGCATCGCCCTGCGGATTGACGGCGACGGCTTGGCAGCTCAAATCATTTGGCAACTGGAATTCACAAACGGGCTGCATGCTGCCCTCATCCCACACGACAACGCGACCGTCGTCGCCACAGCTCACCAGCTGTTGCTGCTGCGGATTCGCGACAAGACCGCGCGCAAAACCCTGATGCGCCGACACAAATGACGACATAGTGTCATTATCGCCATGTTCCCACCAGCACAATCTGCCTCGCGAGTCCAACACGTACGCGCGTGCGTATGCGGGCGAGCCAAGCGTTGCGGCAGCGAGATTGCCGGCGGCAATTGGATCCGACAGTGATCGCATTGCACCAGCAGCTGCTGAAGCAGGCGGGTGGGCAGGCTCGATTGCCGGCCGCGATAACCGATACAGTTCGCCGTAGCTACTGACGAGCACATCCGCGGTGCCGGCAACTGTCGACACGAGCTGCAGGCTTTCCGCGACTCGCCCCGCGGCGACTAAAGGTCCTTGGCAGAGTTGCCAATGATAGTACCATTCGAAGCCGCGCGGGTCCGGACGATTGGGTTGAGCGGAATCGGGCAGATGTTGCCGCAACCGCTCTTGTGCCAACAACATGTCACGCTCATCGATCGCCCGTTGCACCAACTGCATATTCGCGCAGTAGTGCAGGCGCTGACTACGCTCCTCCATCTGTTCGGCCCGAGCCCGGGCGAGTTCGGCTTCGGCCTGTCCCTGCTTTGCTTGCTGCGTCGCCACCTGCAACTGATCGGCACGAGTTGTCGCCAATTCGCGCTGTTCTTCCGCGTCGTGCAAAGCATTACTGGCAAGCTGTGAAAGATAGTGCTCGCGGGCCGCCAGCAAGGGACCAAACACCGCGATCAGCGCGATAACAATTCCCGACGCTACGCGCCAAGGATAACGACGACTCCAGCGTAAGGCGCGACGCAGGCGGCTGATGGGACGCGACTGAATTGCTTCTCCACGCAGGAACCGCGCCAACTCGTCCGCCAAATCGGTGGCGGAGGCGAAGCGACGGTGTGGTTCTTTCTCCAAACAACGCAAGCAAATCGTTTCCAGGTCGCGGGGAAGACGACGGTCCAGTGTCCGCGGCAAGGGCGGATCTTCGTGAACTAGCTGATCGAGGATTCGGTGAGGCGACCCCTGAAACGGTAATCGGCCCGTCAGCATTTCATAGAGAATAACGCCCAACGAATAGAGATCGCCACGTTCGTCCGCTTCGTGGGCACCGCCCCGCGCTTGTTCGGGAGGCATGTACGCCGGCGTGCCCAACACCTGGCCCTCCAGCGTCAATGTCATCTCACCCACGGATCGTTTGGCGAGTCCAAAGTCCGTCAGATGCGGTTGCCCGGCAGCATCGATCAAGATGTTGGCCGGCTTTAGGTCGCGATGAATGATTCCCGCGTGGTGTACCGCATTGAGCGCTAGCGCGATGGTTTCGCCCAGCGAGGCGGCTTGACGATAGGTAAGCCGTCGATCGTTCAGCCAAACGCTGAGCGGCGGGCCAGCGATTAGTTCGCTCACAATGTAAATCAACGTTCCGTCCCGCCCCACCTCGTGGATGCCGACGATATTCGGATGTTGAACCTGCGCCGCCGAACGTGCTTCGCGCAAAAAAAGTTCCGCTTCGGACGCGGACAGATCGCCGGCGCGGGGAATCTTAATGGCCACCGTGCGGGCCAACTGCGAGTCGAGCGCCTTCCAGACAGTACCAAAGCCGCCGCGTCCCAGCGCCTCCACCAACTCAAATCGGCCCACCATCGCACCCGGGCGCAGCCGCGACTCCTCGTCGCTACTATTCATCACCGTGAACTGATGCCCGCACCCGGAACAAGTAATCGAATCGAACGATGCCTCCCAATCCAGAGACAAGGTCAGTTGGCAAAGCGGGCAAGCAATTCGCACCGCCTGAGAATCCGACGCGGGGTGCACTTCAGAAGCTGCCAACTCCGTATCGCGAGCAGACGGGCAAGCAGACGGGCAAGCAGACGGTGAAGCAGACGGTGAAGCAGACGGTGAAGCAGACGGTGAAGCAGACGGTGACACTGACGTGTCATACGGCAGACGTACTTCGTGCGGCGTGGCAGGAGCGGCGATATCGCCGTGTGCCGTATCTGCTTGCTGCTGTACGTGTAATTGCGCCATGCCAACCAGTCGAGCGACGCGCCACTGTTCAGCCAACTCCGGCATCAACTCTGGGTAGCGAGCGGACAGACTCGACGGCGAAATCGTCTCGCCATTGGCCATCTGCCTGACACATTCCGCCACGACTTCACGAATGCGAGTCGCCCGGTCCGGCCCCGCGCAAGTCATGTAATCGACTCGCCGTCCATCCAGGTGACGGTTCCGCGCAATACATCATGCAGAGATTTCTTAGCACGATGAAGCAAACCGCGCACAGCGGGCACCGTGCGCCCCATCGCGTCCGCCGTCGACTCCAAACTTCGCTCGTCAAGATAACGAGACTGGATCGCCACGCGCTGGTCGTCCGGCAATGCCGCGACGCCGACCTGCACCGCTTGGACCAATTCGTGTCGAGCCAAGTTTTGGCTGGCAGTGCCATCCGCGGAATCGGTGAGCACCGCGACCAGCGCTCGCGCAGAGCTCAACAGCGGATCCTGGCAGGTTCGCGCTACGCCGCCGCCCCGTTTCAGTCGGCCTCGTTCGCGAAACATCATCGCCAAGCGGTTATCCGCAATCTTGTCGAGCCAACAGGCCAACGACACACCTCGCTGCGGATCAAAACTGCCAAAGCCGCGGAAGGCGTCGATGAAAACTTCCTGCAGGACGTCATCCGCGGAGAACTCAACAAATGGATTCATCTGCAAACGGCGGCCAATTCGCGCCGCCAGCCGGCTTCCATGTTCACAAAGTAGCCGGGCCAGCGCATCGCGATCTCCGCGCATGGCGGCGGCGAGATCATCCATCGATGAACTTTTATTCGCCCATGCGGCAACGCAGCCGACGTCACCTCGATGATCATTCACAGCTCGGTTACTCCGCTGTAAGACTCGACGTTTTGCCTAGATCGCGCGATTTCATGGTAAGGCAAGCGTGACGAACAATCCACCAAAACGTCCTGAAGAATCCTTGGATCGTTTTTCGAGTCGGCGACCTGCCGCGACTCGCTCTTCCCAGACATCCTAACGACGTTCCGATCTCAAGCGGTTGCGCAGATTCAGGCAAAAAACAGAAACGTTCACGGCCTCTGTCGGGAAGAATTGTGTGAAAAGTTGTTTATGTTCGTTGTCGTCCGGGTAGGATCGGCGGCGACTTACATCAGAATAGGCACTCGGCGGATTCGTTTGATGGAAGCAAGATAATGAGTGGAGCGATGGCAAAACTGCTTTTGGTCGAGGATCAAGAGGCCCTGCTACAGAGCATTCGGCGCGGTCTCGAGTCCGAAGGTCATGAGGTCGCGACGGCGACCACGGGTAAGGAAGCTCTGGCAATTGCCACGAATGAACCCGTTGATATGATGATTCTTGATCTGTTGCTGCCGGACGGCACAGGCCTGCAAACACTGGCGCATTTGCGTCGTCAGGGTTTCCATCACCCGATCCTGATCGTGACAGCGTTGGATTCGGTTGAAGATCGAATTATTGGACTGGATGCCGGAGCGGATGACTATCTGATCAAACCGTTTGCGTTTGGCGAGTTGTTGGCAAGAATTCGGGCGTTGTTGCGTCGTGAGTCGGTCAAGCCGGACACGACACTCCAGTTTGCCGATTTGAAGGTGGAACTCCTTAGCCGGCGCGTGCTATACAACGACCGCGAGATCCAACTGACGCGCCGTCAATTTGAGTTGTTGGAATACTTGGTGCGTCACCAAGAAGAGATTGTCACTCGCGAGATGCTGTCGCAAGATGTATGGAAGTCAACGACGGCGACTTGGACGAACGTAATCGAGGTCCAGATCAATCAGTTGCGCAAGCGTTTGCGCGACATTGGTGCGCCATCGATTTTGCACACCGTACGCGGTGAAGGGTACGTCTTGAGAAACGATCCATGAAGCGGCTTACCATCCTGTGGCAACTGACGGTCTGGAATGTAATTGTTGTCGCGGGGATTCTCACGGTATTCTCGGCTTCGCTCCTCTTGTTGCTGCAGCATCGTTCGCAACAGCGCGCGAACGACGATCTGATCGAGGAGATGCAGGAGTTTGTTGAGGAGATCGGTCGCTGCCACGGTCAAGCGCTGGGACACGAGTTGAGTTTGCGATTCGCTGTCCATGCAGACTACCTGTTTTCGGTCCGCAGCGACGAAGGCCAGACTCTATTTCACAGCCTTCATCTACCACCGGACGCACTGCCGGTGGCCAAGCTGAGTCCCAACTTCCACGGCCCGTCGTTCAGGGACATTCGTCTGCCGGAAATGGGCAACTATC
>JAGQPK010000340.1 GCA_020426755.1 Planctomycetales bacterium | reverse complement strand
CGACCGCGACCCGCGAGCTTCGCCAGATGGGTTGCACAACGCCAATCCTGGCGTTGACCGCTCATGCCATGCCCGCTGCTCGGGCTCAGTTCGAATTAGCTGGCTGCGACGCTTTCTTGACCAAGCCGATCAATCGACAAGCACTCATCGCGTGCGTGGCGCGTCACGTCCAGGATCGATCGCGGTACGTGATTTCGCGCTGATCGTGCGTTGAACATTTGAGCGGGCCAACGGCCGTTTGAGGCGTTCACTCCTGCGCAAGATTCGCGTTCGAATCGCGCCCGCTTTCAGTCTTATCCCCAGGGAAAACGGCTGCTTTTGTAGCTGGCGTCGACACGATGTGAGATGTCCCTGAGGGTAGACGCAGCGCACAGGTAGCGTTACATTTGACTACTGCGGTCTCGTTTGATTTCTTGTCCAAACCGCGAAGGAGTACCTGATGAAAGTAACCCGTCGGGACCTCTTGAAGTCCGGCATGGCAGGAGCAGCAGTGATGACGCTGCCTTGCTTCTTGGCAACCTCTGGAACATTAATGTCTGCTGCAACACTTGATGAAACTCCCGATAATCCGTTTCAGGATTGGTTTGGTATCGATGAAGCGATCATCGCCAAGGTGATGGCGGAATTGATGGCCGGCGGGGCAGATTTCGCTGATATCTATCTACAACACAGTCGTAGCAACCGCATCAGTCTGGAGGACGGTTTGATTAGCCGCGCTTCCACGGCGATCGACCAGGGCGCCGGACTGCGTGTCGTCATGGGTGATCAAGTCGGGTATGCATTCACCGAAGACTTGACGTTGGAATCGATGATCGGCGCCGCCAAAACGGCCGCGGCCATCGCCAAGGGCGCCAACCACGCGTTGCCTCCCCAACACTTCGCGTTAGGCAAGCGTCCCGGCTACTACACGATTGAATTACCGTGGGATCAAGTTGGCATCGCGGCCAAGTTGCCGCTGCTGCGCCGCGCTGAGGAACTAACGCGTGCCCATGATCCGGCGGTTAAGAAAGTCAGCGTCGGCTGGATGGATGAAGATGAACGAGTCGTGATTGCCGACAGTAGCGGGCGTGTGATGCGCGATCGTCGTCCGATGAGTCGCCTCGGCATCTCGGTTACGGCAGAGAAAGACGGCAAGACGCAAGCTCACAGCGCGAACCTGGCGGGGCGTCGTGACCTGAATTGGTATAGCGACGACAAGCTGACGGAAGTTTCGCGTGAGGCGGTGAATCGCACGATGTTGTTGTTCGACGCGCGCCGCCCGCCCGCGGGCGAACTGCCGGTCGTACTCGCCGCCGGTGCATCAGGCATACTGTTGCACGAAGCCATCGGTCACGGCATGGAGGCGGATTTCAACCGCAAAGGCACCAGCATCTATGCCACGATGCTCGGTAAAGAAGTTGCTCCGAAGTTCGTCAACATCATCGACGACGGCACGCAACCCTTTGAACGCGGTGCCTTGAATGTCGACGATGAAGGCAACGTGACGGAACGAACATACATGGTCAAAGACGGCGTGCTTTGCAGCTATCTGCACGATCGGATCAGCGCAAAACATTACGGCGTGCAACCGACCGGCTCCGGTCGTCGCGAAAGTTTTCGCAGCACCGTTATGCCACGCATGCGTTCGACCTACATGGAGTCCGGGCCACATAGTCGAGATGAAATCGTGCAGTCCGTCAAACACGGGATCATCGCGGAGACATTCACCAACGGTCAGGTGCAGATCGGCGCCGGCGACTTCACGTTCTATATCAAGAATGGTTGGCTGATCGAAGACGGTAAGGTGACGGCGCCCATCAAGGATGTCAACATCATCGGCAATGGTCCGGAAGCACTAAAAAACGTCACCATGGTCGCCAACGACTTTAAACTCGACTCAGGCGGTTGGACCTGCGGCAAATCCGGACAATCGGTGCCAGTCAGCCAAGGCATGCCAACCGTGCTTGTATCCAAGATGACCGTGGGAGGTGTCCATGGATAATCAGCTCTACGAACGTTGCCGCGACGCCGTGGAAATTGCCAAGCGAGCCGGTGCGAACGATGCCTGGATCCACGCCTCGCGGAGCCACTACGTCAATTTCGAAATGCGTGATGGTGTGCTGGAAAAGGTTGAAGACAGTACGAGTCGTGGCTTGACTGCGTTACTCTGGGTGGAGGGCCGCTATTCGGCAAATGCGACGACCGATTTACGCCCCGACGAACTCAACAAGTTCATTCGTGAGGCGGTCGACGTGACTCGCGCGCTGCAGGAAGACCCGTTCCGCAAAATCACCGATCCCGCTTTGTTCGCCAACCGTCCTACCGTCGACTTGGATCTGGTCGACCCGTCGATTTCCTCAGTGACTCGCGAGCAACGTCTAGAATTACTCCAAACGATGAACTCGCGGCTTCAAGGTCAAGACAAGGTCGTGTCAGCCACCTGTTATGTGGGCACATCGCACAACCGCGTCGCTTCGGCCAGCAGCAATGGGTTCGAAGGCGGTTACGAGTCCACTTATATGGGCCTAGGTGCGCGGGTCACACTTGATGACGAAGGCAAGCGTCCCAGCGAATCCGATGGCGGCGGCGGTCGACATCGCGAGGAACTGCCAGACCCTGCCACGACGGCCGATCAAGCACTCATCCGCGCCAGAGCGCAACTAGGTAGTGTCAAAGGTCCGACAGCGAAGACGACGATGGTGGTCCATCCGCGGATCGCGGACTCAATCGTGGGACGCCTGTTGGGGCCGCTCAGTGGCAGCGCACTTCAGCAGCGTCGCTCGTTCTGGGCCGATCGACTCGGGCAACTCGCCGTGTCACCCAAGCTGTCGATCATCGATGACCCGTTAGTCGTGCGCGGACTCGCTTCCCGACTATATGACGGCGAAGGCATCTCATCGCAGACACGGCCAATCATCGCCGCCGGCATGCTCCGGAACTACTACATCGATACCTACTATGGTCGCAAACTTGATATGACACCGACATCCGGGGGTCGATCGAATCTGCTCGTCGACTTGGGCGACAAAGGACTCGATGAACTGATCTCCGATGTGGGCGACGGCATCTTGGTCACCAACTGGCTCGGCGGTAACGCTGACGGGACGAGCGGCGACTTTTCACTGGGCGTGCGTGGCCATCTCATTAGCAACGGTCAAATCGGCGCTCCGGTGACCGAAATGAACGTTACAGGAAATCTGCTAAGCCTCTTCGCCGGTCTGGAAGAACTTGGCAACGACCCGTGGCGTTACAACTCAATCAAAGCACCGACACTCGTGTTCAAAGACGTCAATTTCTCCGGCGCATAGCAGAAGTCATCTTTCACCACGAAGTTGCGAAGATCACGAATTCGCGGCAATGTCGCAGTGACTTCGCGTGCTGCATGCCTGCGTGGTAAGCTGCGAGTTGTCCTGCCAAACGCAAGATTCAACCTTCAACATGCAGAATTCAACATTCGTAACGCATCACTGGAATGAAGTTGCGATCCGGTCGTAGCATCTCTGCGTCACTGCGACTCTGCGTTAAGAATCAAATCGCAAAGGCGCGAAGGCGCAGTTGGCGACACCAGCACAAATGCAGAAACGCGTTGCAGCCTTATCGACTGCAACGCGTCTGTTTCCCCCCCGGAAATCTTGTCACTCGATCGAGTGGATTGCGGCGATTAGTATCGCTGCATCTTCAGCGGCTTGACGGGCAGACCCGTTGTGGGTGCCGCGCGTCGATCGGCTTGTTGTGCGGCAGGTGCATCTTGTGTTGGCATGGCTTCACCGTAGAAGTGAGTCCATTCTTCGACAGCCAATTTGGTTTCTGGTGCCGTGCATTCCAGTTCCGTGCGGAACACATGGTCACCGGCTTTGCTGGCTTGTGCGGTGATGCGGACGACCATCTCCTGTCCCGCACCCAGCCGTGGAATCGTCTGCAGTACAACTTCACCCTCGTTCACCTGGCCACGCCAACCGGCAACGGTCGACGGTTCGATGCCCTCGGAGAAGTAACCGTAGACCTGAATGTTCTCGGCTTCCTTCGTACCGCGGTTCGTGATGCGGACTTCGTAGATTACGTCCGAGCCAACCGCGACCGCACCTTGCGGATCGTTGACTGACAACTTCAGGTCAGCCAGCGATTCGACCCGTGTGATGACCGACCCTACCGCACTCACGTCACCGGCAGCTACGGTTCGCAAATCGATCCGGTTGTCGCCGGGTGACATCAGCGTGCATTCGACTTCAAAAACTCGTGCAGCTCCCGGGCGAAGTTCGCCCACGTGCCAGTTCATCTGTCCCGTATTCGGGTCGAGGCTGCCACCGTCGCTACTGGCAACTTCTTTGGCTCCGGCCGGCAACGTGGCCACAGCGTTGATGTCCGAGGCAGCCGCGTCACCCGTGTTCGAAACGCGAATCACATAGCGAGCTCGAGTGCCGGCGTACTTCATCGGCGGGCCTTCGACTTCCACTTCCAGCGAAGCTCGACGCACCACGACCTCTTGCTGAGCTCGTGCGTTCAGGCCACCGTCGGCAGTCGCTTCTGCTCGTACCTGCAAGCGGCCAGTCTGTCGCGTGGTCAATTCAACTTCGACCGTGCGTCGCGTGCCGGGCGGAATCGTACCCAACGACCGCACACCGGCAGGACGTTCGCCCGGCACCAGCGGCAGCAAGTTGAGGACCACGTTTTCCGCATCGCCCGTACCGGGATTCGATACCGAAATCGTATAGACCTTGGTGTCGCCGTAAAGCACATCCTGCGGTCCGACCACGGTCAGATGCAGCTTCGGTTCCTGCACTTGGATTTGCGTGGACTTTTGTGCCGGCGAAAATGTCCAGGTCACGCCGAGGTCCACTGGTCGGTTGCCACGCGGCACAAGGTCGATGTATAGCTTCTCACGACCGCGACCGGCAAACCGATCTACGTTCCAAGCCAACACCATGTTGCCGGCATCGTCTGGTTGTACATGAGCGGAACCGACACTCGGATTGTGTTGAGCGATCTCGACCCACTGAGGAATCGCGACGCGTACTACAACGTCCTTCGCCGGACGATCATTCTGATTGAGCAGATGCACGACGTAGCGAGCCGGTTTGCCGACGACAATCGTCTTCGGACCACGCGTCACTACGGAGATTAACGGGCTTTCGTTAGCTAGTAGAATCGCGTCCTCGTCGTCTTCCTCCGCGGAACTTTCGGGTGTCGCAGTCGCGACTGCGTCGAGCTGCGGTGCGGAGGCCTTGCCGGCATCCAAACCGTTCGTCGCCGTCAGTTTAAATCGATCATCATCCTCGGCAGCTTCTTCCACCGGCAGTGCATCCAGGCCATGATCCTCCACGGTACGCTTCATGACCGACGGCAATTGAGCAGTCGTGTTGCGAGTGTTCGGTTGCGTCGCGGCAGGCGGTGTTGTTTCGACAGTCTTCGATGTCACCGCAGAACGCGTGGTCTCGGTCGGCACCGTCGGTTGCACGAAAGCGTTGGGAAGTTGTTGTCCCGCCTGATTCGCGACTGCCGCCGCGGCAGCGTTTGGTGCGCTGGTTGGCGGAGTGACAGCCGTATTGATAGGCGGAGTTGTTGGCGCGCTCATGGTCGGCGTCACACTAGGCGCTGCGATCGCATTCGGCGAAGTCACAGCGGACGGCACGTTGCCTTGCGGTCGACGCCGAGACGACTGCTGAGCAGCGTCCGTGGTATTGCTCGCCGCGTTGAGCGTCGCATCCGTTGCTTTACTTGTGACTGGCGTCTGCGGCGATGTCTGAATTTGAGTCGGCAACTGGGCCGGTGCCTGCAGCGTTTGTGGAGCGGAACTGAGCGGCGTGCTGACGGGCAAATCGTCAAAGACGGTGGCCTCGCGAGTCTGTCGCATGCGTCGCGCGACTCCCGACTTCGCTTCGTCGCCTGTCACGTCGAAATGTGCAACAGGCATCACTTCGGGAACTTGACTCCCGGTTAGCGCGCCAGGCACGTCGCCGGTCTTGAACCAACCAGCGGGTAAGGTAGTGCGGCGGTGAAAGCCCGGCGCAGC
>JAGQPK010000033.1 GCA_020426755.1 Planctomycetales bacterium | reverse complement strand
TCCCGCTTTGTGCAAGATTACAACGAACGCCGACTACACAGCGCGATCGGTTACGTAACTCCGCTGGACAAGCTGCTCGGCCGCGATGGCGAGATCTTCGCAGCAAGGGATCACAAGCTTGACGAAGCACGCAAGCGTCGGGCTGTCCGTCGTCAAGAGGCTCGACAGGTCGTATAAATAACAGGAGGAGAGGCTAGGCAGGAGGTCCAGGAGGGTGCCAATGAGCACCTCCTGGTCTGCGTGAACGCAAAATAAAAAAGGGCGGCGCAGCCGTTCAACATTCACCCAAACCGGTATACAACTCGGAGACGCTCGGTTTCCAATTCACGCTGAACCAGGACACGAGCTTATGGCGACACGGATGAGATTAAAACCGGAAACTATATACTGGGAACCCCCGCCGAATCATTAAGAAACATCACACTTTTCGGCAGATCTGGTAATAGTAGTTGCATTCCCATTTTTATTCTTCCACATTCAGATCAGCGAATAAATGGCAAGGCATATTCGCCACTTGATGGATATACTCCGCCAACTGCTCCAGCGGTCTTTCTATTCCCTGGCTACGTCGACGACGGATGTGGCTTCGCACTATTGCACGAACTATTTCATGTCTTTCTCGGATCAGGACACGTCGACGATGTACCCGCTAACGGAGACGCAATTGCGTATGACCCCAACAATATCATGGTAAGTGGTGGAAGAAATACGCACGCCATGGTAATCTCACAATCTCAATGTGCACGTATGAAATAGCTGCTAATTTATCCCCATCACGTAAGGAAGTAGCCATGAGTTGTTTCAAGACCGACTTGGTTAGAACGATTCTGGCGGCGACTGTTCTTTGTACAAGCTGTTCACGAGATCTACAGACGTCAAAGGTTAGTTACATTATTTCGGCGATACGGTCGTCACTGGGGGAGATCACGTTTTTTGACGACAACTTCGACCCTGCCGCGGAAGGCATTTCGGATGAAGTGATCTCCAATAGCGTCAAGAAAGTACGCATGAATCCTTCGTGCTTAAATGGGCACTTCTCCGCGATCACAAGATTTCGCAATCTACAAGCATTAGCTCTCTACGGTGCGCCAATCCCAGATTATTCTGCGATTAGAAACCTGCCGAATCTGTCGCATCTGAAACTTGAAGCCGTCGGAGACGTTGATGCGTTGTCGATTGCCGAGCTTTCGGGGCTCGTGACACTTGCCATTGACCGCTCTAACATCGTGAACCCAAGCGAATTCGCCAAATTGAGTAAGTTGACATATTTGCGTTTAGATGGCCACACCATTACAGATGCTTCGTTTGTGTCGCAACTTAAACAACTAAGAGAACTATACCTTTTGGACACCAGTATTAAGGACATTCGACCTCTCTCCTCTCTTACTAAGCTTGAAAAACTCTCGTTGGTGGGAACTCCAGCAGACGATTTAAGCTCTCTAAAACAATGCCTGGAACTCCAAGTGCTGACGATTCGCGCTACTCATGATAATGACCGAGTTGATCAAGCAACGGAGTTGAGACGATCGATACCTGGCTTGAATGTCGTAATCGTCCCGTTGAATGATCCTGAATCGTAACCGTTCACCATAGCCATCCCAACGTGCTGGCGAGGCGGGTTTGACGCGGGCTACTTGTTGCGACTGCGTTTGAGCAACCGTTGTCTGGCTCGTCGGGCTTGGCGGCGGTCGATGGTGTAGCGGCGTTCTTCGACTCGGTAGGCGCGGACGGCTTCGGGGTGCTGCTCTCTTCAGCGATCAGCGCGCAGTGACTCCCAGTCGGTGCTAGACGTGCACGTCGAGATCGTTGCGCGCGGCTGTGCTGACGATCGTCATGAGATTCGCGGCGCCCTGCCCACCGGCGATGCTGCCGATATGTAGCCAGTTCTTCCTTCCCGTCGCGATCTGTTTGACGATTTGTTCACAAGACCCTCCTTGTTTTCATTGTTCACCGAGATTTTAAGTGATTTCAACCGGCATGATAGCTTTCGGGGCTGTCAATTCCTGGGGAGCAGGCGTTGAGCCATTGGGCGGGTAAGAGGCCCAGTTCATGAGCCGTGTTAGATCGACGTCGTCGGCCCGTAAATCCATCGGTTCCCGGACTTCCGTCCCTGCACCCAACCACGGCGACGCCAGCCGGCTAAGGTACTTGGTTTGACGCGGAGCACCTTCGAACGTCGCAGTGTGCTCGATGAGTTGGGATCGAAGGGATGTGTGTCGGAGACTCTAGAGTGTGTGTTGCTAGTCGACGGACAGAGAAAGACCGGTATCTCGGTGTTGATCGCCAACTGTTTTTTTATGTCAGTCGCCGGGAATGGTCATATCCGGCGCGATCCGCGTTGATTCCAAAACCGGCCCAGCCGCCGGCTCAGTTGCATGCGATAGTTCTGCCGTCTTTGCGATGGGTTCCCCTATCTCCGCGAGTCTCGCTATGGCACTTACAAATGAGTTACCACCCCCGTGCCGCCGCGGTTCAGGACATGAGTGTAGACCATGGTGGTCTTAACGTCCTTCCTTGTGGTCAGGCCGCCCAGCACGGCGTCGTTAACTACAGGTGTCCTTTTGGATAACGAATCCGCCGGCATCGCCATTCTTGCCAATCCATGTCGTGGGGGGGCACCGTTGCCCATCTAGGCGGATAAGTCGCCGTCCCTAAGCTGCGCAATGAGGACCTAAGGGGACTTGGGTCACGGCCGAAAACTGCTTCGGCTTCATCGTTCGACGCATCGAAAATGCGCGGGTGACGGCCTGCGAATCTGCCCGCGGTGAGGCAGACCTCGGTCAAATTCTCGGAGCTTCAAATCGCGACGGTTGCATCGTCTTCCTGCACGACGGAATTGCGTCTCGGCGCGGCGGCGGAAACCACCGACTGTAGCTCGGGTTCCCAATCAGCGCCGTCGATCTAACAGTGATTGGCGGCCAGCGGGGCGCCTGCGTTCGTGGCTCGGCGGAGACCGCCCGCACTTCGCCGCCGTTCGAAGTGGCTGAGTTACATCGATCGACAGCTGCTGACGTTCCATGCGCATCGGTCAATTCCACCACGACCTGGCAATCTAGCCGACACACCAAAACCAAGCAGCTCCGAGCGCGGATTGCCAAGTTTGATTTGGTACAAGAAGCTGCATTTTGCGTGAAGAGCCGTTGCAGGAAGGTTCTGGAACGCTCGAGGAAAGCCCAGGACGTTCCAACACCACCACTTCGCGTCCGCGGACCGACGGCTCCGCGCGTCATGGTTGGCGTGATTAGAATCGGTGACCGGTAATCTTGCGAAAACGGGCCACCTGGGCGCAAGGAAATGATCGCGGACGAGGCCTTTAGAACGGCATATCTCCAGCTGACTCGACAGGCTCTACGACCGGCGAGTCACCGTTCGCTGAATACCTCGCAAAGATCCACGAATGGCAACTGTCGAGCACCTTCGCTGCGAGCGGCAGGTCGTCCCGTCCTAACGAATTCGAATCCTTCCAACTCTCGCCGTCTTTGTACAGCCGGCTGACTGTCACGTTGTAGCGTGAACCGTTTGTGGTCTCGTTCTCCCAGATTGCTGCGCGGACGCGGCCAAGGCGGATTTCGTGTACCGGTTTTTTCGACATTACAATGCTCCTCTTGCTTTTCAAATGGCGCATCGCGCATTTAGATGGTTCGACAATGCGCGAAACGATTGCTGAATAGGTGCGATCTATTTCGATTCGCACTGGGACAGAATGAACCGACACGCCGCTTGGGCGAGTGTGCGATTCCATCGTTCATCCATGCGCCATGGCTCGGGCAAGACCTGAGGCGGGAAGCCGCCACGTGTGAGCCATGCGTTGAGGTCCTCCGCCGCTGTCGTGGCTGTCTCGAGATCCCGAATGGCGTAGGCGTCGATCAAGCGACGCCATGTTGTTTGCGGATCCATGCTCACGCCGCCAACGCCAGCGACAGAAGCTGACCAATACGAGCGTCAAGCTCCGTCCGGTCACCGACGTTGACGACTTTTTGACTCACTTGAGTTAATGCATCGACCAGTGCGAAGATAGTAAAGCCGCCTTGGCGACGTGCGATTTCGAGTGCGTCGTTGACGGCTCCGCGCGGGATTCGTTCGGCTGAGAGCACTTTGATAACTTCATCCGCATCGTTACCAACACGTGTCGTCATTGCCTTCTGCATCACGTCGACAAACGAGCTGCGACGCTCATCACGACGCGAAGCCAAGCGTTCGAGGATCACGCGAATCGTGTCCAGGCCGTCGCGAACGTTCGCAGTATGCTTGCGGCTGAATTCGACGACTTCCGTCGCGTCCCAGACGATATGGTTTTGACAGATACGCTGAAACCAGAACGTCTGGATGCCAAGCGATCGACGGCCGACTTCGCTGTTCCAGACAAAGAAGCCGGGTGCGAAGGCCTCGCCGTTGATCTCGGTCCAGCCTGTCGGGTCAATCAGGAATGCGAACATGTCTTGTTCGCCGCAATAGAGACCAGTACTTGTGCCGTTTGCCGCCGTTTGCGGTGGTGAAAAGTCCGACGCAAACTCCTGCACGACGTCCAACAAGTCGGCGTTCCAAAGTCGCGTGTAGACAACTCCGTGGACCGACCTTACAAAGTCGCCCGTCTTCAAGAACTGGAGCGGCTTGCCACCAGTTGACGGGAGTGTCTCCATCAGTGCTTTACTGGCCGTTTTGCGGGACAGCCGATTGATCGTCTCCTTGCTCACACACGCCATGCGGCATAACTGCGAAAAGGACCAATCAACCAGCGACGTCTCTGAGCCGTCGTCGTTGGCGATCACCGTCAAGTCGTGCGTCAACGTGAACTCGTCCGGCCGGCGCCAAAGATCCGTGGACTCCTGTCGCTGACGCTCGCAATGTTGGTAAAGAGCGTCGAACGACGTGAACGACTCGTCCGGCGTTCGCTTGAAGAGCTCTCGGTGAGCGGCAGATAGGTTGATCATGCTTCAATCCTCTCGTGAAAAGTGAAACGTGTTAGTTTCGACCACACGCGGTCGAACTACCGATCGCCCAGCAGGGCAGTCGACAGCTCGGCCGCGCGATCACGAGGAATTGCGGTAGCGGCGCAGTGATAAACCTCTCGTAGAACCTTGCAAGACTACCGACCTCTCTCGACGGAAACGTGTTGCGTTCGATCGAGTGAGAGGCAGTAAGTGACTACAATGATTGAAGGTGTTAAGGAACAACGAATGAAGAGCCATATTCCATAGCACAGTGCCATGGAATTGTCACGTCTCGTGATTCCATTCAGGAAGCTCCGATGGCTCAGGCAGGATTCGGCCGAGGTCGGTCGCAAGACATTCCAGGAGTTGCAGGGCGATCGACGCGCTGCCGCATTTGATTTCTTCCTGAATCGCGACGGCGTGGGCGTCGGTCAGAATCGCCCAACAGGTTACACCCGCCAGACGAGCGGCTCGACGCTGGACAAAGTAGAGCCCATGCTCGGTTTCGCGAACCAGCAGATTGAGACCATGGCGGTCGACGATGCCAAGCCAAGAATCACTCATCCAAGTGTCGTACCATAGTCCGAATGCAAAATGCAAAGGACGTGTTGGCATTCTCGCGTGACCGGGCTAGGGCAACTGGATGTTCTCGGCCGCCAAAGCGAGGCCGCAGTAGGCACCAACTTGGTCGACAGGACGCTTAAGTGTGCTGACCCACTCGATTAATTCAGGACCTAGCGAGCCGGCCCTGTACCTGGCATATGCTGCGGCAGCGAAGGCACGGCACGGATAGATGGCGTACTTGGCGGACGTCGCCTTTGCTGCCTCAAGCGCCTTGTCAGCATTGCCCTGTTTGGCGAAGGCGATCGCAATTTCAGATCCCGGCCAGCCAACTCCGTCGGTCCAAGTGAGCGGCTCATCGACCAAACTTTCTTGCGCCAACTGAAGGTCACCAGCACGAGCGTCCGCGACAGCGAGCAGTGACTGCATGGACGGCCAAGCTTGTTTCCGCCGAATCTGGCTGACGACCGAGCGGCGTAGGGAGCTGTATTCGTCAATGTCGCCTCGAGTTGCGTAGAGAATGGCGAGTTCTGCCTGCGCTCGCGCAAGTTCGTTGACTTTCGGGTCGGCTTTCTGCTTCGTGATGGCTGCCTTGAGGGCGGCGATGTCCTTGGTCCACGCGGCGACGAGTGCCTCGCTGTACGGAGTCTTGTAGAACTGTCGCGACGAAAGAACATCGGGGCCAATGCCCGTTTCGGGTTCCATGCGAATCAACAGTGCGTGGATGGCCAAATAGTACCAGGTGGCGAATTCACTGTCTGGTTGATCCGGGAAGCCGGCGTGGTTCGCCATGTAGAGACATGTGTCGAGCGCACCCTGCACATCGCCCAGGTCCGCTTGCATGAGTGCCAACTGGTGCTGAGCCTGCAGTAGTCGCGACACTTCGGCTCGCTCATGGCGAACTTGCGTCGACGATCGACCGTCGTGGTACGTATTGTCGTAACCGCGGCTCGACGGCGAACGCTGCTCCCACATTCGCACCCATGCTGAGAGGCAGCGATCGTGAAATGCCGCGACGGCTTGATCGTAACTTTGCTGCCGACCTGTCAGGTTCCAAACGCGTGCCACCTCGACTAAGCAGGCCGCCGATTCAATCGGGTCGTCCAATTCCCGCGCGAGCTGTTCGGCCGCTTCAATCAAGGAACGTGGTTCACTGATCTGCGGATTGCTCGGGCGCACAGCTTGTGTTGCAGACTCCGAGTTAACTCCGACCGCCTGAATCGCCCGAGCGACGCCAGCGTACGCCGCTGCACGTAGCGACGGTTGCTGCAACCCTTGAATCCACTGAACGGTTTCGATCACGTCGTCGCCCGAGCGGAGACGGAACTCGACGAAGCCCGCGATTCCTTCGGCGGCAAACCGAACGTCGCCCCACTCTTCGAAACGTCCTCGAATATTTGGAAGTGGAACCGCTTGGGGAGCTCGGGCTAAGACTCGTAAGTTCGTCAATGCGATGTGATGCGGATCAATCAGGTTGTTGCCGGCAATCAATGCGTTCTGCCATTTCCCCGCGCGTAGGTAGGCGTCGGTCAGAACCTTGCCATTAAAATAGACCTGGTTGCTTCGATAGCTGGTCGTCGACAGCGCTGCCTCGGCCAAGAACATCATGCGATAAAACTGCCGTGAGTCATTGAGGCGGATGGCAGCAAATGCCGCGTGTGCGTACGCATCCGCAATCAGGGGGCGTTGTTTGAAGTTCTTTCGCTGTAACCCAAGTGCCGCCGATTCGACTTCCTCTGGACGCTGCGTCCACGAGCCGGCCCAGGCTTTGTACATGAGTCGGTGAAAGTCTCGAATCTTCTGGAGTGTCACGGGAACGCCAGGTTCCGGAGCGAGTGCCTGATCAAGCAGGGTCTTAGCCAATTGGTGTTTACCCGCTGCCGCCGCAAAGCCTGCAACATTCGCGCTCATCGAGCGGAAAGCGTAGATGTTGCCCAATTCAGTTGTCGCTTGCACGGCGGTCTCCACGAGATGGCTGGCGTCCATGCCCGTGAATAGGTCGTGACGAAACAGATCGAGAGCCCAGCGATACTGTCGCTCCGGCGTGAGGATCCGGTCGGTTGCCGCGTACGCCTGCCGCATTGCGTCGCGCATTTCAGCGTCCTCGCCATAGACGCTCCACGCTGAGGCGATCGGTAACCACACCTCGCCGAAGCATTCCGAATTCGGGGAAACCTCTTCGGCCTCGGCGCGAGCCAACTGCAACCAGGGGCGGTAGCCATACTCGCGGACGATGCTGGCGACTTCGCTTGAGTCAACGTGTTCGGCGTGTCGCTGACGAAACTCGGCCAAAGCAGTGATCGCGTCGCTAAACGGAGCACCGGACAGTGTTCTACGCAGACTTACGAGTTCATCGCGAGCTTCTGCGGCCTTGTCGATTCGAGGCTGCCTCATTGATAACCGCGGCTGAGGCGAGTTCAGCTCGTCTTTTTCGGGAGCTGGAACTCCGGGCAGCGTGTCGATCCGCGACGGGGCCGGAGGTAGTGATAACGAGTCGTTCGGCTCGAGCTGTATTTCTGGGGTTGTGTCCTCGGACTCGGCAATTTCGGGATACTTCCCTTGCAGCCATTGCAGCCGAAAGACGTGGAAGACTGAGGTATGGCTTAAATACCATGCGAAGATCAACAGCAGTGGGATGTAAAAGAGAATTGCCACGAACCTGCGAGACTTTGCGCGGCGTTCGTGCGTATTGACCCAGTCCCAATTGTCAGTCATGGCGTGGCCCTGAACGTTAGGGTGAGAGGCGACGTGATTCGACTAAGGCTTGGCCGTGCGTGCGTAGGAGGTACTGAGCTCGAAGAACGCGTTGGCGAATGCCCGGCTTGTTGATGTCGCCGGCCCATCCATACTCGGGAAACGTACCGAGCGGCCGGTCGCTGCCCTGAGTTTTCCGGGAACCGCCAAAACGAAAGAGGCGGTCAAGTCCTTCGTTCGTTGAATCGAGTGCGCCGGTTCGTTGCAGTCGTTCGAGTGACACAGGCTTCGCTTCGACCGTCGTTTCCAACTTGTACGACTTTCCCGCTTCGCGAGGCTGCACGTGGCCGGGGGTAATGAACGGCGATAAGGTGGCACGTACCTCAGCCATGTCGCGCTCAAGTGCAGCGGCTCGTTGAGCCTTGGCGAGTTCTTTTTTACGGTTCTCGATCTCTTGGTCGAGACGTGATTTCAGACGCACGACCTTGTCCACGGCGTCGCGCACATTAAGCTCGCCGAGACGAATCTCTGGCTCACGCGTCGCACGTAGATTGGCTACTCTTTGCTCGACGAAGTGTTTCGTCTCCGAAGCCTTGTGAATGCCGCGTTGTCTGACGGCGGCCGCGATTCGTCTGGCAACGTCGGTCGCTTCGGTGGGAGTTGACTGTGTGCCCCGATCAGCGACATACTCGGCAGCGCGAGCAGTCAGCTTGGCCAACTCGTCGGTTAACTCTTGTCCAACTGGCGAGTCGACTGGGATCCGAAGCGTCGAGAATTCGGCGTTGAGCTTCTCTATTGCTGGCCGGAGCGATTCGATCGCCTTATCGTCATCAGTGCTCGGCAATGACTTCTGAAGCGGGGCAAGATGCGAATTCCAGTGGGCCACGAGGGCGGGTGCATTCTGCGCAGCCGTCCGCGGCGACGAGCGAGTCAATTGTGTACTGTTCGTAGCGACGGATGACCAAACAGCGGCGCAGACCATAACGGCGACGATGGCCAACACGAATGCGGTAGTGCGGCGGCGCGACCGTAGTTCGGCCTCCGAGTAGTCAGCAATAGTTATTTTCACCATCGCAATGTTCCTTCTACTCAGCCAGCATGCCATCCGCGACGAGATTGTGGCCAAAGACGCGCAATAACCATTGGGCTCGGCGAACTCGGCTGTCGATATCTGGCTTGGATAACTCGGCGGCCGAGTTCATGCGTGGGAATGTCCCAAGAGGCCGATCGTTCTGCTGATTCTGCGATTTCCAGCCGCCGACGCGGAAGAGCGCCACCAAACCGGCCTGCGAATCCTCCAACGCTCCGGCATCAGCGATGGCTGAATAGGACATTGGCCTCGGAACACGCTCGAACACGAACTGATCACGGCCAGCCGGTTGCGCGTAGCCCGATGAAACGAACGGCTTGAGGAGTTGTCGAATCTCCGGCAAGTGTGGGCGGTACGCCTGCGCTGACTGGATAGGCCGTTGCGCTGTGTGTGAAATAGCGATCGGTAGCTGCGCCCCTTGCTGAAGTGCGGCCAACTGCTGCTCGAGTTGCTGCGCGTCGGCAAGCAAAGCACTTTGCTTGCGGTTCAACTCAGCAACGGCCGTGTCAATTGTCTGATTCTCGATCCGTTCGGCCTCTTCCGCAGCTGCCTTCAGTTCCAGTTCGCGTTGATGCTCTTGGAAGTCGAAGATGTGGCCGACACGTTGGGCGGGCAGTGGATGCGATGCTACGGCGTCGATGAACTGAGTCAGCTCGGCGTCGTACGCCTTTAGCTCTGATTGCGCTTGGTGAACACGATCGTGCAGACTCATAACCGATTGGCTTGTTGCGTCGGATTCCCAAATGGAACTGATGATCTCATCGTGCAGCTGTTCGAGCTCGAATCGCCACTCGAGGTTGACTGTTTCGTTGGCAAGGCTCACGAGAGCTTGAAGTCGCTGCCACGTGGACTCGTCAGCTACAATGCGTTGGCCGTCGTCGTTGACCGCAAGCGACGCAAGACGCTGTCTCCAAGCATCAGATGTCGCGTCGAACGCTTCGCCCGCACGCCGGATGTCAGCGACCTGCAGCACGGAGTCGACTTGTTTTAGCTCAGCGCGGATGCGTTCAAGCGTCGCTCGCTGGGCTTCGGCAGACGACTCGGCGTTGCGATCTGAAAACCTACCAACCACACCGCGAAACGGATCGACGATGTTGTCGACCGAGATCGACCGCTGCGAAGAACTTGGATTTGTCGCCCGAAGATGCAATCGCATGACGAGCGAGACACCGACGATCAACAGTCCGGCGACCGCGAACGGAATCAGCAGGGTGATGCGCAAATGGCTTCGCTTCTCCGCGATGCGTCGCTTGTCGACGTCCGACGAAGAGGTATCATCTTTCGGTACTTGGGCTGCCGCTTCGGACATCAGTGAAACCTAGGCCGTGGTTTCCTTCGATTGTTGTGACAAACGATGGGCAATCAGCGCCAAAACTCCACCGACGAGCGATAACGGCCAGGACATGGTCAACAGACCGAAGATGAACGCCTGTGCGGCAAACGTGGAAGTGCCGACGCGTGCCATTTCGTGAAGTACCAAGCTTGTATCAGTGAATCCATGTCGGTCTCGTGCCGACATTCCAGCTAAGTGCATCGCAAGCGTGGTCAACACGATGGCGATAACCGCCGCCGTCGCACCGAGAACTGCCGACATCAGTGCGCAAACAATGGCGCTTACTGCGATACACTTGCTCGCCAAAGACGTTAGGGCGGCACGGTGAATCGACCTGTTTCGGTCCGCGACGGCATACATGACGCGATGAGATTCTTCCTCCGACTCGATCGCCTCGTTGCCCCAACCGGCCAGCACGTACGGCCCGAGCATTATCGCCGGACACCGAGTCCAACTTGTCGAGACAACCACTTCCTCGAGGAATTGATCTTCGCGAGCATCCGAGGCGACACACTGTTCGCGAAATAGATCACCTTCCAAGATGCGAAGTGAGGGCCTAATCCAATCGGGGACCGCCTCGCAAAATGCTTGGTAACGGCCAGGTACGGGAAACCGTGTTTTGTTGAGACAATTCAGAGTGAAGTCGAAGACATAGTGCGTGCGGGCGATGTCGCGATGTTGGACGGTGAGTCTTGTCTGCCGCACGTCGTCCTCAAAGTAGGCTTTGACCCAACGGTTGGTGTGCGCCGGATCGAGCCGGCGTTTTGTCACGCGCGAATCTTGGCGATCAGAGATTCTGACCTCGCGAGTGAAGAACGTAAACTGACAGGCAGCGTCGCCAAACGTTACGGATCCGATTCTCCGATGTCGCTGGAGGGCATCCAGCACGTTGAACAGCGTGGTAACGATCTGCGAGCAGTGACGTTCGAGTTCCTGCTTTGCACGCTCCAGGGCGATTTCGGGCAACAGGTCGGCAAAATGCGCATCGACGAACGAGCGAGGCGGTAACGGCGAAACCGACTTCAGTCCGCATTCGTTCTTGGCCGCATCAAACAGCCACGGCCGAAAGGCGCTCGGTTCGACAATCTGATTGTTTTCGATAACAGTGACAACGCTGAGCAGGTCATCGATGAACTGCCGCAGCTCGCTATGCCACTGAACGATCTGTGAATGGCTGGCGGACGCAGTTTGAATAACGTGCTTGATTCCGCGATGACCAACTTCATCACAGAGGCGAGCAATCGGCAGTGCGGACCAGAGTCGTTCGAGGATGTCCTGAGCGATTTCGTCGCGACGAGACGTTGGCTTACCATCTTCGTCCGACGCATGGAAATCGTCAGCAGCGAATCGTCGGAGCGGTGCCGCCCTTACGCTCAGGTCCAGGCGTCGCTGTTTTTTTGCAGTATGGACCATCGCGGCTCCCTCTTGGGCAAGTGAACGATTCCAACTGTTCCCCATAGGATACACGGTCGTGCGTCGTTTCTCCAAATTTCGCGCGGCGAGTCCATCAACCGGAGAAGTGGCATTCGCCGTAAGTCCTTATTCGCAGAAGCATTTTGGCGCGAGCCTTGGAGGCGAGGTCCCAAGCATTGTTTCGGCCGACCAAGACGAGTTTGACGGTTTACGCAGCGAATTTGACGTGAAATGCGAAACGTGGCATCCAGCGTGTCATGGAAACGATCAGCAAATCGGAGGAACATGAAACATCAAGCAAATGACATATGGCGACGCGCACGGAATTGGGTCGGAAGTGGCGGAACCTTGCTCTCCACGAACTCACAGACGACGCGAGAGATCACCAACCAGTTAACGCGTATCGCATCGTTCGCGTCGGAAGCTCATCCCGCATTCCGCAAGCAGCTAGGTTTCCGATTGCGAGAGATAGAGAGTCGCCTGCGAGATCTCGCCGACCAACGGCTCACCTTCGAGTCGACGGAGACGTGGCGCACGATCTACGAGGACGTGCTGAACGCGTGCGAGACGCGTCGATATCTGAGCGTTGCCGTGATCCGCTCCGACGACTACTGGCGAGACACGCCGGGCGAGCGTAGTCTTGAGTTCAACTACCGATTGGTGAATCACGGCTTCTATGTCCATCGCCTATTCGTCATCGACGACTTCTTTTGGCCACGCACCGCTCGGGTGCCATCGACAGGCCTGTTTCACTGGATTCAAGGGCAGCGGCAACAGGGGATCGAGGTCAGCTTGGTGCGGATGTACGATCTTGAAGACGAAACCGATTTGATCCGTGACATGGGAATCTACGGCTCCGCCGCCGTTGGTTTTCAGCAAACGAATTTCGAGGGCAGAACGGTTCGCTATGACATTAATTTCGACGCAGCGACGATGACTGAAGCGGAGCAGCGATGGAATCAGTTGTTGCTGTACGCGTCCTCGATCGAAGACGTGATGCTCGTCAATTGACGGCAGTCGTGATCGTTCGCCGCGATGCCAACGATCGACGTTGTGTTCGTTCGCAGCCACGTTCGCAGGTATCATCGTGCCAGCACTGTAGTGCCCACTCAAGCAAATCCAAGTCGCCTGCCGTCAGCGCATGTCGCGGCATTGATAGCCGTATCGTCTCTTGATCGTAAGCACTTACCGATACGCTGAAGCCGGCCAGGAAGCGGCGCAAATCGTCCGGGCGTGTGCCGTGGCTCGAATGATTGCTGGTTTGAAGTATCACAATTCCCGAAGGAAGTAGGCGAGACAACATGTTCCAGCCGCAATTGCGAGCCAGCGATTCGACGCGAGAGGCGTTCTCAAGCCGAATCTCCATTCGCCGAGCGATTGCGCTCGGTCCTACTACGTCAGCGATCGCTGCCCGGCACGTAAACAATGATGCCAAGTTGACCGTTTCTGAAAACGAGTCGCCATCACCGGATTCAAGCCCGGTTGTGAAACGCAGCAGCGGATCATCAACACAGTCATTTGAGCACGTGGCGGAATCGCATGCACTTAGCGCGATCCCCATCGGAAGAAATCCGCCGAGCCACTTATGCGTCCCGGCGATCCAATAATCCGCGAACCGAAGACCGAGTTCGTCGGTAAGATGTCCGATCGCTTGGGCGCCATCCAGGACAACGAATTTGAGCGGCCGGATTTCATTGAATCGTCGGCAGATCGTATCCACGGGCAGACGAATCCCATCGTGGCTGATGACGGGAAGGAACAGCGCGTCGCAGCCAGATTTGTCGTAAGCGTGAACCAAGTTATCGACAACGAGAGCCATCGAAGCTCCGGCGCGAACATCGAGACGAATCGGACCTTCGACTATCGGCACACACCGATCGCCGGCAACTTCGTCCAACAGTTTCCGGTAGCTTGGCCAAAGTGTGTCCGAAACGAAGACCGAATCCGCCGAGTCGCAAAGCCGGCCAATCGCCATTCGAACAAGTTGAGCGGTGCGGTTGGCGAGCAGCACGTCCGCCGATTCATCCGCACCGAGCAGTCCTTTGAGCGCACTCTTGAGCTCGGGAATTCCTCGCCAATCAGCGAGTTCCGGATACCGATCCTTGGCATGATGCGGTCCGCTGCCGAAGCCTGATTCAAGAATCTCCGAGAAGTACAGCGAACACCCCTCCGTCGCTGCCAGACGGAAAAACGCCTGCTGGGCCAACCTCGCTCGCTCGGACACCAGGCCCATACGTGCCGAGTCCAGGTACAGTCGCGTAGGCATCGGGGTAGCTCGGGACGCTGCCCGAGGATCCAGATCATAGCGTACCCGGGTGATGGATCAACTACTTAAAAAAAGTCGCCCGCTCTCTGTCGACGCACAGGGGCGTAGCGTCCGCGACGACAGCGTACCCAGTGTCGGCGCCTACGCGTCACAACCGCTACGTTGTCGGTGACCGGTGCGTTTACGCTTGCAAATTGCGTTATGCTCAAGTTCGAATGTAAACCTGCAACGCCGACCACTACTGATTCTTGATTTGGATGAGACACTCATCCACGGTTCGGACGTGCGCCTTCATCGTGAGGCCGATTTCCGCGTAGGGCCGTACCATGTCTACGTCCGTCCGCATCTAGAGGAGTTTCTCAGCATTGCATCAGAGCTGTTTGAACTTGCGATCTGGTCATCGGCGACGGCTGACTACGTTGGGCTGATCGCGAGGAAAATTGGCTGCATGGTGCCGAATTGGGAGTTCGTCTGGAGTCGCGCACGCTGCGTGCAAAGGATGCACCCGGAGTTTATGGAAGCGTATTACATCAAAGACCTCGAGAAGGTGAAACGGTTTGGCTACCCGCTGGAACGCGTGCTCGTGGTGGACGACACACCGCTGAAATTGTGCCGCAACTACGGCAACGCCACAAACGAATCCGGAGACCTCGGTTTCTTTGGTTTCACCATCCGTTTTGGTTTCTCGCGATGATGGGTCAAGTTTGCGCTTGGCTACTCCGAAAGCTATTCGGCCCTCACTTGAATCTCGCCATAGTCTCTTAGCATTTGTTGGGCCCGCTTTACTGCAACCGAACGTCCCAATTCCGACGCGTTTGAACGATAAACGGCAGGCAGGTTTCGAGAAGCTAAATTCGTTTGGATTGGAACCTCGCGCCCGTCTAGTCCAGTTATTCAACTCTTCTGCCACTTCGAGAGGTACTGGCAATCGCGAAGCGATGTTCCGGAGCCTTAATCTTGGGAGACGAACAGCAATTCGCTGGCAGCATTGAGATCCGGCGCGGGAATCGCTAATGCGATGGAAATGGGACATCCGAGATCGTCCTGTATCCGACTCCCCGGAATCTCGAAGCCGGGATGCTGTATACATTTGGGTTGCCGATCCCTCTTGTTTCGAGACGAGGAAATAACAGGCGGGATGTTCGATCATGGCATTATTGGGCATTCATGTGCGTAGACAGTACTAGGCATCGTAGGCACGCGACGACCCGCCTGCGGGGAATGCCTCGTGTGTGCAAACGTGTATCTGTATGGCACGGTTGAGACCTTCGGTTGCATGCGACCGAGGCTCAAAGATCTGGCACGGAAAGCGGCACGGAATGGAGTCCACAAGCCGCCATTTCTTGCTAAAATGTTCCAACGTACGAGCAACCGAAGGGATCTCCTGGCCACGCCACAATTACCTGCCACGTAATCGGTTACGAAGAGACAAAACACCCGATTTCGATTCAAATCGTTCCACCTACGGAACCGAAGGTTAGTGGTTCGAATCCACTGGGGTGTACTAGACTTACGTCAATTGAGCCTCTCTGTACGGCACGTTGATTTACCGTGCCGACTTCGTTTTGGCGTTGTCAGGTTGCTCTCAACTGGATATCGCCAATTTCGCTGGCGGCGTGGCGCAAACGTGTATCCTTCGGTTATCTCATCCGTTGGTTGAGCTCGTTCGGATTGATGGTCGCGAAGCAGCTTGCGATCCTCCACGAAAGTTGATTCGCCCCTGCGGTTCGCGATCGTCCATGGTACTCTCGGCGTGGCCGACGACA
>JAGQPK010000339.1 GCA_020426755.1 Planctomycetales bacterium | reverse complement strand
AAGTGACGTAGTCCGCCCAACTTGGGCCGCGATCCGTTCACCGGGGAAGTCACGATGATACCGCCCCAGTTCTCGCGCGTCGCTTCATTTAAATCTTCCTGACGCCTCCACGCAATCGCAATCAAGTTCGCTTCATCGCGCGACTTTGTGATTTTTATCACGAAGGCCTACAGACACTCGAGAAGATGCAGGGGCCACATTCGTCGTCAAGCAACGGGATTCCCGCGGCTTCGACGCGACGGATTCGTGCAAAGCGATAGCTGCGCGATTGCACTCCAAAATTACCTGCGATTCTGTGGCTCAGTACGCTCTCGACATCCGGTGCGAAAGAGTTTGCCAGGTGATAGCCATTCTGGTACGTTGCGCTTAGGTCACGAGACCTCTTTTCTCATTTCTTATTTTTCTGTTTCTATCTTCATTTCTTTCACATGAGGGTGAGCATATGAACGCTCGAACTCGCAGAGGCTTCACGCTTGTGGAATTGCTGGTGGTCATCGCCATTTTTTTTATCGCAATTCTTGTGCTGTTGCTGTTGCCGGCCATTAACGCGGCCAGGGAATCAGCACGGCGCATCCAGTGCACTAACAAGGTGAAGCAAATCGCTTTGGCGATGGTCAACTACGAAAGCACGTTTGGTAGCTATCCACCGGCGACGCCGAATTGCACGGCGCAAAACCATTGGATATCGACCGGGACACAGACTGGTCAGGAATGCGCGGGGCCGAACTGGGCACTGCAAATTCTCGGACAAATGGAAGAAACGCAAATGGCAGAGGCGATTGCGAATTGTATGCGCAATCAATGGCAGGCTGCCGACGACTGCGAACATCAAGGACCGGACGGCTCGCCAGTCGGAGAAGGGCAGGGGATCGGTGGCTTCTACTATGGCGCACCGGAATTTATGTTGTGCCCCAGCGCTCCGACTCCCATCAAACCATTCACGGCGGGAACGGTTGCGTATGAGTCGCTGGCGAAGGCGAACTACGCCGCTGCGTTGGGCTCCGGCAGCTACACCGAAAGCATCGATGGCAGCCGTGCAATCGACGACTTGTTGGATCAGTCGCCTGAGGTTACTCATCCAGAAACAAAGCTCACCATGTCACGTCGATTGCTAAAAGGCGTCGTCACGGTCCGAGTGCTCAAACCGCAGCGAGATGCCAACGGGAACCTCATTGTCGGGGAGAATCGCGACGAGCTGAAGGGCGTTTGGAAGTACGGCCACGGCAAAGGGACAACCGTTGCCAAGATTAAAGACGGGACCTCGAAGACGATTGTCGTCAGTGAAGTGCTCACAGTCGACGGCGTTTCCGGTTCAGACACGAGGGCGTCCGAAGACATTCGTGGCGTCTGGGTCACGGCCAGCATGGGCGGGAGCGTGTATTCGCACTGGCTGAGGCCCAACAGCACTTCGCCCGATGTTATTAACTCGTGTGAGGATGATGCTGGACAAGTCCCGGCTGGCAATCAGCTGCCCTGTGTCGAGAAGGCACCTCGCGGCCAGTCGGCCGGTGATACCTATGCGGCGGCACGCAGTCGTCACGTGGGTGGAGTCGTCGCTGGCCGTGCTGATGGGTCGGTCGGCTTTTATTCCGACGACGTCGATATGAACCTATGGCTGGCGCTCGGTACCCGCGGTGCGGGCGATCGAGTCCAAGAATAGGGCGTCAACCTGACGCGTCTGTCTCGTGACTAAACTGTCGCTCGAACGTCGTCATACTGCGGCGTTCGGGCGAAGTTTTCGTTCAGCGATTCGGTCGCGGGCGTCGAGAGGCGTTTCAACAATAAGCCGACACACCAATTGCAACATGATGTCATTCTTTCGTAGTTTGTGCCAATGCGTCGTCGGACTCGTTGCGCTTACGATAACTACTGAAATCCGCGCCGAAGAACGCGCAGCGACATTTGCCGAGATTCAGGTCGTCGATCAGGAGACGGAGCGCGGCGTACCGCTCGTGACGTTGAGAACCGTCGATCATCAGGAGTTTGTCACCGATAGTGCCGGACGCGTGGCGATTGTCGACGAGAGTCTGATGCGCCGTCCGGTGTTCTTCTATCTCCAAAGTCATGGATACGAATATCCACCAGACGGGTTCGGTTATCGCGGCACTCGCGTGACACTCGTTCCTGGACAATCGATAGTGCTCAAGATCCAGCGCCAGAACGTCGCTGAGCGACTGTATCGAGTTACTGGCGAAGGGATCTATCGCGATAGTGTGTTACTCGGCTATGACACGCCGTTGGCACAGCCGTTAGGTGCCGGTTTGGTGGCCGGACAAGATTCCGTTTTTGGCGTTCCTTATGCCGAGCGAATTTTCTGGTTCTGGGGAGACACCGCGCGACTCAGTTATCCACTAGGCCACTTCGCAATGGCCGGTGCGACCTCACCACCCGTTGGACAAGATGGCACGCGACCGGCGTACGGCGTCGACTTGACCTACTTCGTCGACGAAGCAGGATTTAGTCGACCGATGTGCCGGCTGGACTCCGAACGTGGCGTGGTGTGGGCTGATGGCTTCACGACGGTTGAGGATGATGACGGGCGCACGCGTTTAGTCTGTCATGATGTCAACTTGGAAACGATGCGCAAGGAACTGTCGCATGGACTGGCGATCTATGACGACGCCACGGAACGATTCGTTCGCCTACGGTCATTGGAAATGTCGGATCGCTGGAGGTGGCCCACGCAAGCACATCCGATTCACGTGGAAATGGATGGCGTCAAGTATCTGTTGATGGGCGATGTCTATCCCACCATGCGCGTACCGGCGCGACTTGCCGATTATCAGAATCCAGCTGCTTACGAGGCATGGTCCTGTCTCAGTGCAGACTCGACAATCGAGAAACCACGTTTGTTGCGAGACGACCAGGGGCAGATCATCTGGAGCTGGCGCAAGAGTACCCGTCCTGTTGATCAACGTGTCGAGAGAAGGCTCGTTGAGCAGGGCTTGATGCAAACTGACGAAGCCCGGTCAAACCTTCGCGACGTCGATACCGGCAAGGTGGTGCGACTGCATCGAGGCTCTGTTCATTGGAATGAATATCGCCGTCGCTGGATTATGATTGCTGGCGAACAGGGGGGCGATTCCGAGTTGGGCGAAATCTGGTACGCGGAAGCCGATTCGCCAACGGGGCCGTGGCATCGCGGGGTAAAGATCGTCACGCATCGCAAATACAGTTTCTACAATCCGGTTCACCATGACTTCTTAGACGAAGATGGTGGGCGCGTGATCTACTTCGAAGGAACGTACACCGCGACGTTTAGCGGTAACGATCATCCGACTCCCCGGTACGACTACAATCAGATTATGTACCGTTTAGACCTCGCTGATGAGCGTTTAAAAAGCGTTCATGAGCGACCGGTCAGTCGATGACTTGCACTTCGTAGTTTTGACCTTCCCAATGATCGGATGCTGGCCAAAAGAACGTAAACTCGATCTGTTGGTCGGCCACGAGTGAAGCAGTGGGCAGGTCGGCATAGTAGACGCCGAACATGCTGTTGACGGTTCCCGTATCATTGACCGTTTGCCATTGGTCCGTAGTCCAGTGGATCATTGCCGGGACGAGCGTTTCGATTCGCAGCGTCTTGCCCTGTGTGATCACGCGGCACTTGTGGTTGAATCGCCAACTGTGCAACTGCGTTGTCGTATCGTTTCTCGCATAACGGTGGGCCGCTTGCGGCGGTAGGTCGAACACTTGGCCGTCTCGCAAAGAACGCAGCAGTTTGATGTACTCTGCATGCGCCCAGACTAAGGGCATTGCTGAACCGGCAGGGCGACCGCGTCGAAGTTGACGTTCCGGCAGGTCATCGCTGTCCCACACTTGTTCCGGGAGCATGCCGGTATCGCTGGCGAATTGACGGAACGTTTGCAGAAGCTGACGTGCCGCATCCGGCCGACCTGCCGCTAACTCGACGTGAGCGCGCTCACCAGTCAGTAACGGCCAAGCGCGCCCATGACCCAATCCGTCGAAGGCAGAGCCGTCTTCGTGCTCACCGTAGCCATCGTAATTGTACCGGTACCAGCAGGGACCTTGCGGCAGTTCGACACGTAGTTGGGCGTCGATCACGCGGATCGTGTTCACAATGCGCGGATCGTCAGCGCGACGCATTCCGAAACGAACGAGCGCTAGAGCGTCTGGACTGATGATGTTGATCGCCGGATTTCGCGCTTGTTCAATTGGCCGATTCTTGATGGCGACGTACCCGGTCAGAGGCGAGCTGGCATCTGACACATCGGGCGGCGCAATGCGGACGTAGTAACCGTCGACTCCTAACGATGCAGCCAGTTCGCTACTGCCGGCGTACGTCCAGCGATCGATGTTCGTATACCAAATGTCGGCCGTCTGTCGAAGGTATTCTGCCGTCAAGCCGTTCGTCGCCAGCTCGATCAAGTCTGCCGCAGCTAACAACGCGGCGATTTCCGACGAGAGTGTGAACGGGGAATAACCGGCATTCTCTTCCCAGCGATCTTGCTGAGTTACTGGTCCATTGCGTACCAAATATGACGCTGCCCTGCGAATCATAGGAGCGTAATGAGTGACGTCGTGGTGCGAAAGAGCTCCGATACGGCGCGCTAAGTCGACGAGCAAGATCGGCAGCGCCGTCTCATCCATCTGTACACCGTTCCAGTAGGGACGCCCATCAAGCCACATGTTCTGCGGCCAATGCCCGTCGGCCTCTTGTGTGGAACGCAGATAGACAAGCACGCGGCGTGCGTCGTCGAATGCGCCCGCCGCCAACAGTGCGCTGGCCGTTTGACACAGATCCCGCGGCCAAGCCAGATGGTAGCCACCGAGATCCTCGTCGCCCTTGGTATTTCCCCAGGGGATTGAGAGACTGGCGATGATGCCGCCAGGGAAACGCGTGTCCTCGTGGCAACGGATGACCGCAGTGCTGACGCGATACAGGTCGCAATCAGAACAAGTGGTCTCGGTCGAGTCGGCTGGCGATGTTGCCTGCGGTTGATCAATTGGAACAGGAGCACTCGCGATAGAGTCTTCGGCGGATAGATCGAGCAGCGAATCCTGCCACGTCTGCCATTCTCCAATGAATGTAGTCTTGATCGCTTCATAGTCGTCGGCCAAACTCGTGACCGCTCGATAAGCCGCTTCCGTATGTGTGCGGCCAAATCCCAAAGCCAGCGTGAATTCCGGAGCGTTGCCGTTCAAGTTCACTTCGCCGGTCAATGCGATGTTGCCGTCGTCAGCGCGGTCGTAGATTCCGGTCAAGCGACGGTTCTGTGAAAGATCCTGCCAACCATCCGACACACCAACGTAACCTACTGAACGCTCTCGCCAGCCAACACTGCAGGCCAATGCCAAAGCCAGACGGTCGCGTTCTGCGAACAGCATGGGTGTGCCTTTGTAGTCGCCGACGAATCCATTGTTGCCCGCACCGCAATTTCCTAGGTGAGGTGCCAACAGGGCATAGAGACGATACTTGTAAGTCGGGCCGGCTCCCGCCGTAAAACGAATCCGCTGCAGCAGGACATCG
Organism: Planctomycetales bacterium; assembly: GCA_020426755.1. Lineage (GTDB taxonomy): Bacteria > Planctomycetota > Planctomycetia > Pirellulales > Pirellulaceae > JAGQPK01. Next base: position 499 of record JAGQPK010000339.1, on the reverse strand, counting down.
CGACGCGGGTCGACCAACAGTTCTTTCTGAATCACGTAGGCATTCGCACGGCAGCGATTCGTGATCTTGACCGCGGGGACACCCGGCTGTCGGTAGTGGACTTGTGTCGTTGTGTCACGCTTCTCCTCGGAAAAGAAGCTCTCACCGTCCGTGACGATCAAACCGAAGTCGCGCGTGCAGGCGTGGTCGACCGAGGGATAGTAGACCTCATTCAAGATGCCGTGACTGTGCGTGAACCAGACACGCGTTGCCGATGTCATGGCCGTGCCCACGCCGTCCTTGGCGCTGGATGTCCAGCGTGGTGCGATGCCTGGATGGCCTGGAGCGAGTCTATCCGTCATGAGATGTCGATTCTCTGTAAAGTGGTTACGGCAATTGTCGCCGAGCATTTCAGGATAATCGCAAGTCTTCTATCTGGCGACCCAGTGCCGCAAGTCGCTTGTCACGACGCATGAGATCGGCAACATTTGGCGAGTTGGTACAGTGGGATGATGCCAAG
>JAGQPK010000338.1 GCA_020426755.1 Planctomycetales bacterium | reverse complement strand
GCAGAGAGCCGGTCGAGGTGAAACTCGGCCATTAGTTCTGAATCAGGATCTAGTTCGGTCTTGGCAAACGCCGTGAAAGAGGATTCCTCTCCGTTGACTTGATCGACTAGGTGAACTCTACCCAAATCCATTGATAACGCGGCCCGTTCGAGTGAAAACGTACCGCGACCGTCTCTTACGAGCACGTTGTTGATGACGACGCCAGACGCATCGATGGATGCATCAGCCACGTACGTCTGGGGATCTTGGATCGTAGCAAACGGCAACTTGCCTCGAGCGGCCAAGCGAATTTGTCCGAACGGTTGGACGAATGAAGGTACAACGTGTGTGCCAGTGGGCGATGCGGTATTCGTTGCGTCGGCAGAGAACGTGCTGGCAAGTTGCTCCAATAGGACACCGTCGGTATCAATTGTCGCCGTGAGTCCGCCGTGCGAACGTTCTGATGCCGGCGTCAAATCGATGCCGCCACTGACATCGAGCTGAATTCTAGTCGGAGCGACTTCGATGCCAACCATGTTGATGTCGGAGACGCGAGCATTGGCGGTGCCCGCTAGTTGCAACAACCCGTTCGCAAGTGAACCACTGAGTTCAAGTTGTGCGTCCAGGTGACTCGATAGTTGCGGCGGAATTAGTCCGCCCGGAAGTCCTTCGGTTCTTAGCTCACTGCAGCGGAAGCTCACGTTCGCATTGAACGGAGCTACAATCTCCGCGCTGGACGCAAGCTGGAACGAACCACCGATCGCGGCTCCTGTGAAATGCGATTCCACTTTGCTATTAGTAAGCTGTACGTCGCCGTTCAATTGAACGATGCCGGGACGATCTTTCATTGCGATCCGAAGATCTTGAATGACACCCTGCGCCGTGAGCTGCTGCAGATCTGCAAGCGATCCGTTTTGCTGCAGCTCAATCGTAGTCGTGAGCGTCCACGGTTGGGCGTTTACCGAAGGCATCACAAGCGGAGCTTGTGCAAGTTGCCGCGAATCAAGTTCCAGACCGACAAGTTGCGCGCGAGAGTCTGCTGTGAAAGTCGCGACATTAAGCTGCGACTCTAACTCGAATCTTCCTGCCAGCACACTCGGCGCGACAATGTCGACTTTGAATTCTTCGCCGTCGCCCTTAACAGAAACGTCGACGTCGGCAATCTGAAACGATTCTCGACCGTATTGATGGATGGCGAGCGAAGCATGTTTGACGTGGAGTTCGCAAAACGGTAGCCGAGTGATCGAAGACGCGTCCGGTTCCGGCTGGCTTGTGGGCAGCCTCGTAAGGAGCGATCCGTCTTCAGCGAACTGCAGTTGAATTTGAGGTCGCTCGACAACAATTGACGTTGCCCAGATGCCATGGCGTATGCCATCCAGAAGTGAAAGTCGAATTGCCAGACGCTCCATCGACAGCATCGGCTCATCGCAATCGGGCGACCAAACATTCACCTGATCGACGCGTATGCGACGTAGCCCCAATCGGATGCTTGCAACGGTGGCATGTCCGTCAACAAGAGCTCCAAGTGTGCGCGCGGCAAAGGCGCGCGCAAGCTCATTGCCGACGGGAATTACCACCGCAATAAGTACGACGACAACAAGCAACCGTCCTCGCCAAGACCTTTTGCACCAAGCCAAACGCATCGATCACCATGTGGCCACTGCGAACCGCCCCTAACACCGGTCGCAATAACATTCCGGCGGAGCGTAGTGCATCGGGCATCTTGCCGCAATGTTGATTGGTAATCGTCGTTGGCTAATCGAGAAAGGCAACCGTGAGCGTTCGGCGCTCAACTCTGGCAGCGAGTTGTGGCTTGTCTCGGTCACCAATTTCGGCGCCGCAAACATCATTCGCCGAGTCGTCTTGGGCAAGTTTGAACACTATGCCGTTGATGCGTCGGACGCACTCGTGGCATGCAACCGGGCCAGATCGCGCGAAAACCGGGGCCGATATAGGGTGGGCACGCGGAGAACGAGCCGGACCATGGAGACCCATCCTGAGGCAGGGCAGGCGTATCTACGTTGCTTGCTCGCAGATGTAGTACGCCCTACCGACGTACAGGGATCATCAACCGCGCTGTCGACCGTCGACAGGTAACCTAAGCACAGGTTCGGACAAGACTTGTGAAGAGTGGGCGATACTGGACTCGAACCAGTGACCTCTTGCATGTCAAGCAAGCACTCTAACCAACTGAGCTAATCGCCCTTCCGCGTGAGAACCCTGACCACCGTGACGAGTGTGCCGTTTCGATTGCAGAGTTGATTCGCTGAGCGAACCTCCAATGCTCGTGTGGGCTCTCACATGAGAGTCGCTAAGTGTGATCCGTTTTGCCCCGCCGGTCAAGACCTGTTGGGCCGGGGATCGGGCGGGATCAGTCGGATGAGACTGATCGGGAATCGGACGGATCCGGGATCGGTCGGATCGGTCTCATCCGACGGATCTGTCCGATTGCCGGTCAGACCGGTCTGACCAGTCTGACCAGTCTGACCTGATTGCCTGCCTGACGACAGTCTGTCCTGACCGAACGGCCTGACCTGTCGAGGCCGATCGACCCCAGACCGATCTTGCCCCGGTGGCGGACGGCCTTATACTTAGCGATCTCGCGGAAGCCAGCCGCCTCGGGTGGGGTGCCGTCCCTTCTCTTGTCGTCCTTTGTACCGACGACAGCGGTCACCTGCACGCCCCGCGGCTCTCGACATTCGATGGCCTATTCATGCTCAAAGTGCACCTGCCTGACGGAACCGAAAAACAATATTCTCAACCAATCACCCCCCGCACCGTGGCCGAGGAAATCGGGCCAGGTCTCGCTAAGGCTGCGCTTGCCGCTGAAGTTGACGGCAAGGTCGTGGGGCTCGATTTCACTATGCCCGCCGAAGCGGCGACGGCGACTGCGGATCAGGACGTCAATCTGCGTCTGCTCACTCGCAAAGATCCTGAAGCGCTGGGCGTGATGCGTCACAGTTGTGCCCACGTGATGGCTCGCGCAGTGATGCGACTGTTTGAGGGCGTGCAATTGGCGTTCGGTCCGACCATCGATGGTGGCTTCTATTACGACTTCGATCTCGAACACTCGCTGACCGAAGAGGATTTTCCCGCGATCGAAGCAGAAATGCAGAAGATCATCGATCTCGATGAGCCCTTCGAACGAATCGAACAGACGCGCGACGATGCACTCAAAACCGTGCGCGATATGGACCAGCGCTACAAGATCGAGCACATCGAAACCGGGCTCGGCGACCACGGCGGATTGTCGTTCTATCGCCAGGGCGAGTTCCTCGATTTGTGTCGCGGGCCACACATCCCCTCGCCTAAGTCGATCGGCGCATACAAGTTGTTGTCGGTCGCGGGTGCTTACTGGAAAGGCGATTCGTCGCGGAAGCAGCTGCAACGCATCTACGCAACAGCCTTCTTTGATAAGAAGGAACTGAAAGAGCACCTGGAACGCATTGAAGAAGCGAAACGTCGCGATCACCGTGTGCTCGGTAAACAACTTGAATTGTTTACGATCAACCCGATGGTCGGCTCCGGGCTCGTCATGTGGTTGCCCAAGGGTGCGGTCATTCGCGGTGTGCTCGAAAACTTCGTGCGCGACGAACTGACTCGACGAGGTTACCAAGCTGTCTACACGCCGAACGTCGGTCGTATTCAGCTCTACGAAACCTCTGGCCATTATCCATATTACTCGGCCAGCATGTTCACCCCGATCGTGATGGAAGAAGACGAACAGTACATCCTTAAGCCGATGAACTGTCCGCATCACATCATGATCTACAAGGCGCGTCCCCGCAGCTATCGTGAATTGCCATTACGGCTAGCCGAATTCGGCACGGTTTATCGCAACGAGAAATCGGGCGAGCTGTCCGGGATGACACGTGTGCGCGGGTTCACTCAAGACGACGCGCACATCTTCTGCACCGAAGATCAGGTTGAGGGCGAGTTCCGCGGGTGCATCGACATGACTCGCTTTGTGCTCGATTCGCTGGGCCTGACCGACTACCGCGTGCGGCTCGGTTTCCGCGACCCGAACAGCGACAAGTATGTCGGCAGTGTCGAGAACTGGGAACGTTCTCAGCAATCACTGATCGACGTTTGTGCTAGCCTCGGCATCGAGGCCCAGCAAGAACCGGGGGAAGCCGCGTTCTACGGGCCAAAGGCGGATTTCGTTGTCACCGACTGCATCGGTCGTGAATGGCAGCTCGGCACCGTACAGCTCGACTACAATCTGCCGAGCGAGCAGCGTTTCAACTTGGAGTACATCGGCGCCGATAATCAACCGCATCGACCGGTCATGATCCATCGCGCGCCGTTAGGTTCGATGGAACGTTTCATCGGCGTGTTGATCGAGCACTTTGCTGGTGCGTTCCCGTTGTGGTTAGCGCCCGAACAAGTGCGTGTGCTGACGGTCAGCGAGAAGTCGGAGGACTATGGTCGCGAAGTGTTGACCCGGCTCCAGGCAGAAGGGTTCCGTTGCACGGGCGACTTCCGCGCGGAGAAACTGGGCGCCAAGATTCGCGATGGACAGCTCGAACTGATCCCGTACATGTTCGTGGTTGGACCGCGTGACGCGGAACAGCAGACGGTGTCGGTGCGAGACCGGATCGACGGCGATTTGGGGGCGATGAGCGTCGATAACGCGATCGCTCACCTGCGTCAGGAGATCGCCGAGAAAAAAGTACGGAAGACGTATAGTGGGTCGGCTGGGCTGGGCGACCGGGGCTCGGCCAACGAGTACTAGACGTGAAAACCGCCGCTGGGCGGTATGTAAGTTGTTAAATAGCAATTGATTAAGCCGTACGGCGACCAGTCTTGGGATGGCGCTCAGCAGCATGTTGGCGGACGTTTGCCGCCAGTTGGATGGCTGCTGGGGCCCCCATTCCGCCTGTTTTCGTCACCGCAACGGTCATAAACTAGTTGACGAACATCCCGTTCGTGGCAAATACTTGCGGGAGTTTTGGGCCAGGGGTGCCGTTCAACACTCCACCAAACTCTCCGCGAACTCGATTAGGAAAGGGCAAAAGCAATCGATCGCAAGCAGAATCTCGTGAAGATCAATGAACAGATTCGCGCAACTACGGTCCGCGTAGTCTCGAATGAGGGTACTCAATTGGGAGTGATTCCCACAACCGAGGCACTAAACATCGCGCGCGAGGCCGGATTGGATCTGGTCGAGGTGGCACCGAACGAGAAGCCACCGGTATGTCGCGTGATGGATTACGGAAAGTACAAGTATCAGCAGCGGAAGAAGCTGCACAACGGCAAAGTCCATCATACGAAGATCAAAGAAATCCGCCTGCGTCCGAAGACCGGCGAGCATGACATCATGTTCAAGGTGAAGCAAGCCAAGATGTTCTTGCAGAACCGCGACAAGGTGCAGGTTTCCGTCGTCTTCCGTGGTCGCGAAATTGTCCACGTGGACGAAGGTCGCCGAGTGATTGGGCAAGTCATCGAACTGTTGGACGATGTGGGCAAAGTTGAGATTGCACCGTCGCAGCAGGGACGCCGGATCGTCTGCACAGTGGCACCCCGCTAGGCTGCCACAAAGCTGTCAGTGATACGTCGCAGTCGAGTCCCTCGCTCTGGGCTGCCAGATTCGGCGCCGATCGCTCGGCGTACGCGCTGCAATAGAGGACTCGCGCGACGAATGTCGCTACGCGCGTTGGAATCTTGTTATTCGACGCTGCTTCGCGTTGGAGCATCGGCCCTAAGACGAACCGCTTGGCTTCGTTCCAAAGCGGCAGCTGCGCGGCCGCACTCCAAATGAACGGCGCCGAGTCGTCCTTGCGGCTAACGAATCCTGCAGTCGGCGAATGCCTGCGATTCCGCCGCTCACAGCGAGACGACTCGCAGCCGGACTACAAGCTCCAGCGGGACGAGTCTACAATAGCGATGTCGCGTTGGACTGATGACGTTTCCTTTGCCGATAGCCGCAGCGCCGTAACTTAGCTGACCATGTCCGCTCAACCCACAGCCGCGAACGCCAACAAGCTGCCTGATCCTGACGAGCGGCCCGGAGCTGAC
>JAGQPK010000337.1 GCA_020426755.1 Planctomycetales bacterium | reverse complement strand
ATCCGAGGCGGGCTGATTGTTGAGAGAGATGGTAATGGATGAGCGGACGAAAACGCCCGAAGATGAATTGCTCGAACACGACGTGCTGAGCCATGTGCTTTCGATGATGGAGCATATGGATCCGCGCGAGGCGACGGTGTTGCGGATGCGCTTCGGTTTGGACGATCTGGAGCCGCATACGTTGAAAGAGATTGGCGAAAGCCTGGGCTTGACGCGTGAGCGTGTCCGGCAGATCGAGACCGAGGCGCTGAACAAGCTGTCTGATGGGTTACGTGACCCGATTGAGCGACGCGAGGAAGCGTTGAATTAGCCGGTTGCCAACCGCTTGTCTGCCGATTATCCTCACCCTCGATGACTGGGGCGATGGTTCGAGTCGAAACCTGGGCGAGGAGAGTAGCGGTGAGTCAGCAAGCGAAGTTAGAGCTGCGAGATTACATTCGAGACGTGCCGGACTTTCCGAAACCCGGCATTCTATTTCGCGATATCACCCCGCTGCTGGCCGATCCTGCGGCATTTTCAGCGGCGATCGATGCGTTTGCTGAGCACTTTCGTGACGCAAGTATCGACGTCATTGTCGCGGCGGAAGCGCGCGGTTTTATCTTTGCCAGTCCGCTGGCTATCGCGCTTAATGTGGGTTTCGTACCCATTCGCAAGCCCGGCAAGCTGCCCTTTGAGACGCACGCATTTCATTACGAGCTTGAATACGGGCAAGATTCGCTGGAAATGCATGTGGATGGGATCGAGCACGGCCAGAACGTGCTAGTCGTCGATGACTTGCTGGCGACCGGCGGCACCATTGAGGCCTGCTGCCAACTAGTGGAAAAGAACGGCGCGAAGGTGGTCGCCTGTGCGTTCTTGATCGAATTGCAGTCGCTGGGCGGTCGTGCTCGAATCGCGCCCCGCGACGTGTTTCGCTTGGTCGAGTATCCGTAGGTCTCGATCTCATCGGTTGCGCACTACGACCGACGAACGAACGCAGAATCGCTTGGTTCTAGACCACGAGATCACAGCGCCCGACCGACACCGCAATCAATCGACGGCCTCAGCCGAAAGTGCGCTCGACCATGTTCACCGTCACATGGCCGGCACGCGATTGGCAACGTCTCTGATTTGACGTCACATGTGACCGGTCGAATCTCGTCGACGCAATCTAAATGCTGTCGCGGTGCCCTGTAATGCCCGTCGAGATCAGAGTGACCATAACTAGGCTGATGATCGCGACCAGGATTTGAACCGTCATACGCGCGCCTCTGGAAATCAAGTCGGGCAGCCGTGCCGCTAACGAGTTGCTGGAGTCACTCGCCAACGAGAAGTCTTGCGGAGTCGGCCGTCCGTTGCCGGAACTAGGTGGGGAATGCGAACGATCGTTATAAACGACCTTCACATACTATTAATCCGACCCACCAATTCATGCAAGAGTAATGACCAGTAGTTCGCGGAGAATTGCGAAGCTAATCAATCGGAATTGTCAGATCCGTCGGTTCATCGATGCTGACTGATCGAGTTGTCGGATCGTCGACGCTTGTTTCGGTCGGTGTCGTTTCGGTGTCTGTTGCGTCTGGAGTTGTCTCTACCGCAGTCCAACGGGCGAATACGCTACGCAAATAAGCGATCCTGCCTTCGTCCGCTTGAAAACTGCGAATCGTCTGGATGGCTGCTAAGACGAGCAGGGCGATGGCGACCCATTTCGAAAGAGGACGTTTGGGGCGATGTCGAAAAGTGCGTTTCTTTCGCAGCTGCTCGGGCTCCGCATAGTCGCGCAGCTTCAGGAAACCATCGATCGAAACAAAGGCACAGCCAACGGCAAAACCTTCCGGGGTTGGCCCTTGCCACATCACGCGCGCCGGAATCTGCGCTTCTTTCCCGTTGAGCTCGACCTGCAGCATCAGCCGCTCGCTGGCACCTTCTAAGCGGTCGGGGAAGACGACGCAGAAGCCACCTTTCGAAAAATTTATCAGCTTTACGTCGACGAATTGGTCCGAGAGTTCCCAGCGTGCTTGTGCGGGTGCATCCACGGTGTAGCGAGGATCGCGGCGCCGATTGAGCACATGGGCTGCCGCCAATTCCTCGACGATTGTCGCGTCAAAGGGTTCCAGAAGCTGGCATCCGGTCCACCAGGTTGTGGCATCGCGTGGCTGCTGCCAACGCGCGACTGCTCGACGTTCGAGCTCAAAATTCATGGTCGGAACTTGAATCAGGAGTTTGACCTCCTGCCCCATTTCCAATTTGCCGTCGATCGAGATCTTCACGCCGCTTAGGGAGAGGTCCGCGAGTTGTCCCGCAAAAGATTGGACCTGTTGAGCGTCGCTGACCGGAGTGACCGTGATCTGCGTCGCACGACTGTTAATGAAGAATCGACCCTCGTTCCGACGAGATGTCGAATCATCCTGCATTTGACAATCTCCGGATCAAGGGGTGAACGGCACTCAGCGAAAGACCTACGGGAATACATAGCATCCGCCCGCGCGATGCGTATCAAACGTCATCATGGTTTGTTGATAATTGCGACCGTCTCGAGCGGCGATATCATAGTCATCAGCCGGATAACCGTACCGAGGTGAGGTCGGTTGACCCAATTGGACCAATTCGTACCAGGCAATGGTGAATGAAGTGGGATGTAGTTTGCACAAGGTCGCTGCTGCCGAAGTGCGGCGGTCGCAGCCAAGAACTGGGCGCCGTTTGTTCTCGTTACGCGTGATTTTTATCGCCATGCTGTTGGCGAACGTCGACGCACGATCGTACCGTGGCGCCGACGGAACGACGCGGAACGCTCTGGACGCAGCGGAACCGACCGAATCGGTGCAGACCCAAGGTCCGCCGCGACCGATCGCGATTGCCAGCCAGTCTGGACGTTACTGGATTGCCAATCAACGCCGTGGTAGTGTGACTTCCGTCAACTTCGCAGGTGAGCTCGGACCTGAGACGATCGTTGGCCAGCGACTGAGTAGTGTGTATGCGTTGCCCGGTGGCAAGCAACTTGCGCTCACCGATGAGTTGGCTAATGAACTGCTCATCGCCGACTGCTTGTCGTCGGGTGAACTTCAAGTCCGCAGTCGTCATCGGACGGCGGGTGGTCCAGTGGCGGTCGCCGCATTACGGCATTCGGCAGCTGCCAGCGATCCTTCGCAGCTCACGAATTCGATTGTGGTCGCCGCGCGTTGGGCGCATCGGCTGTATTGGTTCCAATCGACTGATTCGTCCGACCTACCAAGTGACGACGCGCAGCTTGATTCAAGCGTCGATCATCCGACGACGATTGATCTACCATTTGCGCCTGGACGCCTCGTTGCCACTGCCGGCAATGAGTATTTGGTCATCGCGGATGCGAGCGGCCCATATCTGGGGGTCGTGGAGACAGCCAGTCGTCGCTTGATCAACGTGGTGTCGCTGCCGGGGCACAACCTACACGGGTTGGCGGTGAGTCACGACGGAAGTCAGTTGCTCGTTGCTCACCAGATGCTGAACGATTTCATTCCCACGTCACGCGACCACGTGTTTTGGGGTAACGTGCTGTCCAACATGTTACGAACTCTGCCGTTATCAGAGCTATGTCGCGTGGGGAATTGCAGTCTCGATAAAGCTGCGAAACTGCATGGTTCACTGGTACCGCTGGGACGTGAAGGACTCGCGGCAGGTGACCCACGCGTCGTGCGCGTGTCGCCGGCCGGTGACGTACTCGTGGCAATTGCGGGGACCGGCGAGTTGGCTGTGCGGCGCCCCGACGGCCGCCAATTCACGCGACTTGGCGTCGGCAGGCGGCCGACCGATGTGTTGGTCAGTGATGACGGACTTCAGGCGATCGTTGTCAACTGCTTCGACAACACCTTGTCATTCGTCGATCTAGGCAGTCTCAAGGTTGCCGGTCAACTGGAATTGGGCATGCATGGTACCCCAACGGAGATCGATCGCGGCGAGGAGTTATTTTACGACGCCTCCCTGTCGTTGCACGGTTGGTTCAGTTGTCACAGTTGCCACACGGACGGACACACGTGCGGCCTGCTGAACGACAATCTGGGTGACGATAGTTTCGGCGCTCCCAAGCGAATTCCGTCTTTGCTGGGAACGGCGGGCACCGGACCGTGGGCCTGGAACGGTGGACAGCAGCAGCTGACTGCGCAGATCGAAAAATCGTTGCGCAAGACAATGCACGGAGATGAAAACCGGCAGATTGCAGCGGCCGACGTCCGAGCGCTGGCTGCCTACTTGGTGTCCTTGCCACCCGCTCCGCCCCTGGCCGGAGCTCGAGAGGAATCTCCCCAGGCACTTGTCGCGGCCGGCGAGCAACTCTTCAGGCAACTCGACTGCTCTCAATGTCATCGGCCGCCGAGTTTCACGACTCCTGACACGTATGATGTTGGATTGACCGACGAGCGAGGTGTGCAGCGATTCAATCCCCCATCATTGCGTGGGGTGGGTCAGCGTGGTCGCTGGTTGCACGATGGCCGCTGCTACAGTTTGTCCGATGTGTTGCGTGTTCATCCGCACCCAGGCGGAAACGATTTAAGTCCCGACGTGCGCGATGCGCTCGTCGCGTACTTGGAAACGCTGTGAAGCGAGCCGTGCGCGTGTCAAAATCGTGCGCGGGATGGTTGTGCCGCTAAGGCCGCCTTCGTTTGGAGTGCGATCGCGCAGCTATCGTTTGGCGTGTGAGCTTGTCCTGTCGAATTGCTGCATGCTGGCCGTTTGACGCCGTGAAGTGTCGTCGAGTTGTCGGAACACCAGCTTGCGTTGGACATTCGGAGTGAGGAATACGGATGGTCGCGTGCGAAAGCGAATCGATTCGTGTTCGTACTCCAAAGTACGAGCACGATCGCAGCAACCGCTGTAACTTCTACGAGCGTTGAAGTTATCGCTTGTCGTCACAAAATCACAACAAGCGAAGACGCCCTAGATCTTGGGCCGATTGAGAAACTCGGTCGATAACGCTCGACCTAAGCGGAGAGGACAGGATTCGAACCTGCGGACCCGTTTCCAGGTCTCCGATTTAGCAAACCGGTGCTTTCGACCACTCAGCCACCTCTCCGGTGCGACGCTCATAGGGAGCAACGCTAACTGGTATGGGGCTCTATTTTGCTTGATTCCGCGAATTGCTGCAAGCCATATCAGAAGGACCTCGCGAATGTTTCTGCGGTCGCCATTCCCATTGCACCGGCCAGGTCGACCGGACCGCCAGTTGGGCCACTGGATCTTGGGTATTTGCTGGGGATTTGGGGTGGGTCTCGCTGCCGGTACGGTTGGCGATACGGCCTGGGCGGCCGGTTTCGACGTAGCGGCGCGGGCCAAGGCGGCGGCGTCCATCACTTCGACCGACTTGAATCGACACTTGTCACTGTTAGCTGATGACGCGTTCGAGGGGCGTGAAGCTGGCAGTCGGGGTGGCCATGCCGCCGGCAACTACTTGGCTCAACAGTTACCCGCGACGTTGGAACCGGCTGGTGAGTCCGGGCAGTTCTATCAAACGTTTGGACACGGTTATCGGAATCTGTTGGCGGTGTTGCCAGGTGCTGACGCGAATTTGCGTCACGAATACATCTTAGTTGGTGCCCACTATGATCATGTGGGCTATGGGCAGCGACAGAACAGCCCGGGCCCGTGGGGCGTGATTCACAACGGTGCCGACGACAACGCGAGCGGTACGGCAGCGCTGCTCGAAGTGCTGCAGGCATTTGCCACATCGGACGTAACTCCCCGTCGTTCGATCCTGTTTGCCTTTTGGGATGGAGAGGAGAAGGGGCTGCTCGGTTCGGAGCATTGGGTCCAGCATCCGACGGTTCCCTGGCAGCAAGTTCGCTTGGTGATCAATGCGGACATGGTTGGCCGACTAAACGGACGGCCCTTAGAAGTGCAAGGGACACGCACGATTGCGGGACTGCGGCACTTGGTGACAGAGGCCAATCGAGATAGCGACTTACCGCTGAACTTCGCCTGGAAAGTGGAGCCGAACAGCGACCACTATTCTTTCTACAAACGCCAAGTACCCTTCGTTATGTTCCACACGGGATTGCATGACGACTATCACCGCCCGAGTGACGACACGGAGCGAATTGACTGGGAGGGGCTCCAAGCAATCGGTC